>CAZXHW010000707.1:0-4541 GCA_964639915.1 uncultured Heliomicrobium sp. | reverse complement strand
CATCCCTTACCTGAAAGAAAAAGGCCGGGGCCGGATCATCAACATTTCTTCAGGCGCGGTGGAGTTTGGCGGAATGTCGCATTCGATGCCTTATGCCGCTGCCAAAGCTGCCGTTAACACGCTCACCAAAGGTCTGGCAAAAGAACTCGGCCATTACAACATTACGGTCAACGCCATTTCGCCGGGAGTGATTATGACTCCGATTCATGACCATTTTTCGCGCCCCGAATGGCTTCAACAGGCGATTCAAACAACACCGCTCCAACGCGCTGGCGGTCCCGAAGAGGTTGCCGAACTCGTTGCCTTCCTGGCTTCTGAAGAAGCTAGTTTTATCACAGGTGAAGTAATAGGAATTGATGGCGGAAGGTAAAGAGAAAAACTTTCGACACTCTGAAGATTTAACCGCGAAAAAACAATCGGGCAGCAAACATAGCCGGTAGGTTAAAACCATCCCGATATGTCTGCTGCCCGTTGCTTTCAAGAGGCACTTTGAACTTATTGATTGTTCGAAGTGGTGCTGCTGACGGAAGCCGTCGAACCTGACGAGAGTCCTTTGCTAACCAAAATCGCAACTTCAACGCGGCGATTTTGTTGACGGCCATCGCGCGTCGAATTATCTGCGGCAGCGTGAGATTCACCATAACCAATCGGCGTCACAATGCGGCGCTGATTGATGTCGTGGTTTTCGATCAAATAGCTCATGACCGCTTCAGCGCGTTCACGGCTCAGACGACGATTCAGCGTTTCGTTTCCATCGGCAGAAGCAAAACCTGCAACCTGAATGACCTGCCCTTTATCACCCTTGGCTTCCTGGGCAATTTCATCCAGCGTGGTCTTGGCTTCAGCGGTCAGTTTGGAACTACCGACTCGGAAATTGATGCTAACGGTCTTGGCAACTTCGAAGTTATCCAGTGACGAAATGCGGTTGTTCAGCGTTTCGCTGGTGGCCGTGATGCGTTCATTGGCGTTATTGGCAGCAGTCATCGCTTTGTCAGCAGCTTCCTGAGCAGCCTTGGCGCCACCATTTGCGGTGTTGGCCACAGCCGACAATTCTTCGATTTGTCCCGACAAACGTTTCGCATTGTCTTCAGACTGGGTCAAACGGCCTTCAGCATCTGAAACGCGGCCTTCTACCGGCGTCACCATTGAAACAACGGAATTTGCAACGCGATATTCGGCTTCGCTGAATTTGATCTGATTGGCGATCAAAGCGCCATTGTCACCGCCACGGCCTTCGATTTCGACGGCTAAGCCGCGTGACAGATCAGAAACGGAATATTTCTTTGCCCCACGGAAAGGATTGCTTTTGCGTTCTTTGATGCTTGTTGAACCGCTCACATTCACTTTGTATGTGGCCCCTTTGTAATCCCGAATCGTCAGATTATCAACGTCACGTTGAACTATGATGCCAGTGAGTTTTTGTTTTTGACCTGCAGGCACAGTGGCCATAGTGGCAGAAGTCATCTGGTCTTTATTCACAGGTGCGGTTGATGGATCTTGTTGTTGAGCGGCGATCGGCATTGCCAACATCAGCGCAGCCACCAATGTGAATAGTGATTGAAACAGTCTAGCGTTTTTCATTATGTCCCCTCCTAAATTCTTACGTGTTAAAGTTTCCAGCTTGTTCGAGCTTGCGTGCCAGACAATGGCAATCATTGTGCCTATGGGCATTTTCACTGAAAAAATTAAACGCTGAGATTTCTCGAGCACGAGTTTTCTGCATTTATCTATAAGCCTAAAAACGAGTTATCGCTGACTATTACAAGTATTTTTTGTTTGCGCATAAGGCTCCATAAGAAAGTTGAGCAGCCTGTTTGCAACGAAACCGTACAAAGGTGTTAGATGGATGTATTCTTTATGGGTGTTCTTGCAAAATACGATAGCATCGCAATCAAAGGAACTTTCCTGAAATCTGTCGAGCAGGAGCCACGTCTTTGAAGGCAAAGCGACAATTCATTCTTTTGCGCTTGAACAATCCAGCCACATCCTTTGCTAACGCGTTCAAAAAAACAGCAAAGAGACTTTCACAAAAGTAAATATCACTGGAGGATTTGCCATGCAGTTTAGTTTGCGCCGTTTTTCCATTTATCTTTTTGTTACAGGATTGGTGATGTTCTTGATGACCACAAACGATTTTGCGCAACAGCTTTCGCTGACAGCAGAAGATTATGCGCGCGCTGAAAAGTTTATGAGCTACAACACTGGGCCGCTGGTGCTGCGCGCTGGTGTTCGCCCGACCTGGTTGCCGGATGGAAGATTCTGGTATCGAGTCACAACTGAAAACGGCAACGAATTCTTTTTGGTTGATCCTGCGCGCGGCACACGCAATCCGGCATTCGATCACGCCAAGCTCGCGGCGGCGCTTTCGACAACGACTGGCATAAAGTACGAAGCCTTTAAGCTCCCCTTCCAACAGATTGTGTTTTCAGCGAACGGCCAATCGCTTTCATTCAATGTCGAAAGTATGAACATCACTTGCGATGTACAAGGTCAAAAGTGCGAGATCAACAGCTTTGCTGAAAACTTGGGCAATCGCGAATGGTTACGCGGCGGACAACGAGGAGGCCGATTTGGCGCAGACGCAATGTCCACTTCGCCCGATGGCAAGCGCATGGCGTTCATTCGTGATTACAACTTGTGGGTTCGAGATGTTCAGACCGGTAAAGAAACGCAACTAACGACTGATGGGATAAAGGATTTCGGCTACGCGACGAACAACGCTGGCTGGTCGAAAAGCGATTCGCCCGTGCTGGCGTGGTCGCCGGATTCCAAAAAGATTGCGACGTTCCAACACGACGCGCGCGGCGTGGGCGAAATGTATCTGGTCAGCACTGTCGCTGGTCACCCAAAGCTCGAAGCCTGGAAATATCCGCTGCCCGGCGACGAAAAGATTTTCATGATTGAGCGCGTCATCATTGACGTGGAAGCCAACAAAGTCGTCCGACTAAAAATGGCGCCCGATCCGCATCGTTCTTCGTTGAACGATCACGTCGTCGTCAGCGGTACCTGGGCAGATGTGCAATGGAGTGCCGACAGCGCGCAACTTGCGTTTGTCTCTGCCTCGCGTGATCGCAAAGAAGTGAAGCTGCGTTTGGCCGATCCGCTGACGGGTGCAGTGCGCGATGCACTAGAAGAGAAGGTTGACACTTTTTTTGAATCCAGCGCAGCTTCCAGCGCAGGCCGTGTCAATTGGCGCTATCTGTCCGCGTCAAACGAAGTTCTGTGGTATTCGCAGCGCGATGATTGGGGTCAGCTTTACCTGTATGACGCGCAGACTGGCAAGCTGAAGAACCAGATTACGACTGGCGAAGGCAACGTCACGCAATTGCTGCGTGTAGATGAAAAGAATCGGCTGCTTTATTTCCTTGGGGTCGGCAAGGAAAAGGGACGTGATCCCTACTTCCGCCATTTCTACCGCACCGGCTTTGACGGCAAAGGCTTGAAGCTGCTCACCCCAGAAGACGCCGACCATGACATTGCGCTCGCGCCATCCGGCGGCTTTTTTACCGACAGTTATTCCAAACCTGACGTGCCCCCGGTTACCGTGTTGCGCGACGCTGATGGCAAGCAGATTTTGACCTTGGAAAAAGCGGACATCACGCGGCTGCTGGCGACTGGATGGAAAGCGCCGCAACCCATCACGGTCAAAGCGCGCGACGGCGTCACAGATCTTTACGGATTATTGTATGTCCCCACCAAGCTCGATCCGAGCAAAAAATATCCGATCATCAATAACATTTATCCTGGCCCGCAGACCGGTAGCGTGCGTGGGCGGAACTTTTCTGCCGAACGCGGCGATCAACAGGCGTTGGCCGAACTGGGCTTCGTCGTTGTGCAGATTGACGGGATGGGTACGCCGTGGCGCTCCAAAAAATTCCACACGGCTTGGTACGGCAACATGGGCGACAACACGCTGCCTGATCAGGTGACGGCGATGAAGCAACTGGCGCAGCGTTACAGTTGGATAGACATCGAACGCGCAGGCATCTACGGCCATTCGGGTGGCGGCAATGCCACGGCAACTGCGCTGTTCAATTATCCTGACTTCTTCAAAGTCGGCGTCGCCCAGGCAGGAAACCATGACAATCGCCTGTACGAAGACGATTGGGGCGAAAAGTGGCAAGGTTTGCTGGTGCGCAACCCTGACGGCACGACGAATTATGACAATCAATCCAACCCGGCAATTGCGAAAAATCTGAAAGGCAAATTGCTACTGGCGCACGGCACGATGGATAACAATGTGCCGCCATACAGCACGCTGTTGGTAGTGGACGCACTGATCAAGGCGAACAAGGATTTCGACCTAATTCTTTTCCCCAACCGCGCGCACGGTTTCGGCAACGAACCTTATATGGTTCGTCGTCGCTGGGATTATTTCGTCAAGCATTTGCTGGGGGCCGAGCCACCCAAAGGGTTTGAACTGACACCGCCGACTCAACCAGCTTTTGGGAATTGACACGATGATCCGATTTGATCAAGGCAACCAGCGCTTCAATTTTCGCGTGGCTGGCGTGGCCATTCACAACAATCAGATTTTGCTG
>CAZXHW010000706.1:0-4543 GCA_964639915.1 uncultured Heliomicrobium sp. | reverse complement strand
GATGTTTTCTCGGGGGCGTGGAGGTGATTGGCTGTCCAGACGCTAATCTTCTGATTCGATGGCGCGATTGTCGCACATTGTCGGAAGCCGTCGTTGATTTACAAGGTAGATTGGTTCAGCGAACGTCGGGCAATGTTCCGCAAATTGTCATCGGTGACGCTGACAATTTGGATGGCGAAAGTGAATTTGCTATGAGGGCGACTTTCGACGGATGGCTGGGCGGCGTGACCCCGCTTGATGAAATGAAAAGGTTGAATGAGCGTGATGAATTCACACCATCGGGGGTGCTGGCAGGTGCGCTCGCGGTGTCGGAATCTTTCCAGTTCATTCGTGGGCGAAACGCGCAGGCGGGGCGCAGGAGTGTAGGGCTTTCTCTCTGGCAGCCTGACTCAGCTAGCAACTGGCTTGATAACCGAGAGGTCGGGCCGAAGCTGGAATGGTTGCCTGCACGTTTATGGTTGATCGGACTCGGCCATCTGGGACAGGCGTATTTATGGACTCTGGGCTTCCTGCCTTACAGCGAGCCAAGCGACGTGCAACTCATATTGCAGGATTACGACACCCTCGTTCCAGCCAACGACAGCACGTCGCCGTTGACTGACTATAGTCTGATTGACAAAAAGAAGGCCCGCGCGATGGCTGAATGGGCTGAGCAGCGCGGTTTCAAAACGAGAATCGTCGAGCGACGCTTCGCTTCGAATTTCCAGATCGACCCTGAAGAGCCGCAGGTCGCGCTTTGTGGAGTAGATAACGCCGCAGCGCGCGCCGCGTTGGAAGATGCCGGGTTCGCCGAGATCATCGAAGCCGGGCTAGGGCGCGGAACCGAAGAGTACCTGGCTTTCCAGATACATTGTTTTCCGGCGAGCAAATCAGCGCGGGAGCGGTGGGGAACGAACAGCAGTGGCCCGGTTGCCCCGTCGTCGTTGATTGGGCATCCGGCATATCAGTCTCTTGCGACGAGCGGGTTGAATCAGTGCGGACTGACGATGCTTGCAAATCGCGCTGTCGGCGCTTCTTTTGTCGGTACGTTTACTTCCACCATTGTGATAGCTGAATTGCTTAGAATGGCGATGGGCGGGTCGCGCTATGAAGTGATTGACGGGAGCTTGCGCTCATCTGACCGTCTCAATGTGATAGCTGCCAAGCTATCGGGATCACCGTTCAACCCCGGAGTCGCTAGAGCAAGACACGATTCAATAAAGGAAAGAGAAAATCTGGCAGCCTGACGTGCAGTACAGGCTCCATTGAAAGAGAGGAGTAGAAATGGCAAATCACCGAGAACATCTGATCGCAGGAGCAGCAGCAGGCGTCGGAATATGTCTTCTAGCCGCTGTTGCTGCAGGGCGAAAGATTTCGATATCTGAATTGATCGGAGCCGCGGTTTCTGGGATGACCTTCTCAACGCTGCCGGACATACTTGAACCGGCGATTCATCCTAATCACCGCTCGACTTTCCACAGCCTGGGTTTTATCGGAGCGGCTGCGCCGCCAGCTTGGAAATGGTCAGAGGAGAAGATGCGGGAGCATCGGGGTCTTGCGGAGACGAGCCGAACACAGGCTGCCGCCGCAACCAGCCAGCAGGAACGTAATCACTGGCAAATGATGGCACTGGTGCATGATCTAGCGGCGGGCTTCTTCGTCGGCATCGTTCCGGGATACGTCTCTCATCTTCTTGCTGACTCACTTACCCCCAAGGGCCTACCGATACTTTAACGGCTAGCCCATTCCAACGTAGCCATGTAATTAAGTCTCAATCCCATCCGACCTGTCAGTAAGCCTGCTCGCTACCTCTTCTGACAGCCCTGGTTGTTTGTGATCCGCTCTGACAACCCAAAGTAATGAGTGATAAGCGTAGCCATTTCTGTTTGGTTTGCCCCCTCCTCAATGTTCCAAGTTGATCTGTCCGCTGTGTGCGCAAATTGCATGACCAATAAGAGAGCTGCGAGCAATACGCGGTTAATCAAAGGAGCGGACATGAAGACGCGAACGGGCTATACCTATTACGATGAAAAACGCAAAAGTTGGGTCGCGCGATTTGCGCCGATTGATCCCGCCACTGGCAAACGACAAAACCTGAAGCGTTATGCTGACACAAAGGCTGAAGCTGCCCGATTGCTCAGAAAAATGATCGGTGAGTATGAGCAGAAGGGCAAAGTGTCGGTTGAGCCTGGCAAAATGACTTTTGCTGACTTGGCCGAGCGGTTTATTAAGGACCGGCTGATCCCGGCCCAATATGCCGGTGAAAAGAAAGTTGCTGGAAGAAGAGAGTTGAGCGCGCCACGAGCTTTTCTAAAAGCGCTGATAGAACATTTCGGACGGCGAAAACTAGCCGACATTAAACACTCAGAGATTGAGCAGTACAAGCTGAAGAGACTACAGACGAAAACTTATGCCAAGCGTGAGCGCACAATTGCCGCAGTGAATCGTGAGTTAGAGTTTTTTCGTACAGTGCTCAATTACGCAGTCGCCAACAAACTGCTCAGCGAGAATCCATTCAACATCAAGTCTGGCAGACCGCTGATCGAAAAAGCCGCTGAAAACAAACGCGAGCGCGTGCCAGGCTTTGGTGAAGAGTTAGCGATAATTTCTGTTTGCCTGGGTGATCGCGCTCACCTGAAGCCGATTTTGATCGTGGCTGCTGATACGGGGCTTCGGATGAATGAGCTGCTGACGCTCGGTTGGGCCGAAACAGACTTCGAGCAAAAGCAGATCAGGCTACGAGCTTTCAACGCCAAGACAAATCGTGCGCGATCTGTTCCGATGACAGCACGAGTCTTCGAGACGCTGACTGAGCTGCAAAGTCACAATGAGGAAAGCGATCTAGTCTTCGGTGGCCTGAAAGAAGTGAAACGCTCATTCAGAACAGCCTGCAGGCTGGCGGGCGTCAAAAATCTCAACAAGCATGATTTCCGGCACGCCTTTGTGACGCGGGCAATTCTTGCAGGAGTTCCACCGGCAGTTGCGCTGCAAGCCAGCGGTCATGCGTCCGAAGAATGGAAGCGATATTTGAACGTCACACCAGAGACGCTGAAAGGCTTGTTCGCAACACTGCCAGGGCAAGACGCTGAGGTGGTAAAGCAGTATGGATTGGAAATCTTACGCGGGTTGCGCGATGCCTTGAAAATTGATGACCTGCTTACGCTGCTTGCGGTTCCTGGCCGTTGATGTGTGCGTCCGATTTATTGCGACCGGTCAGACATCCCCTCTTTACCCATTCCAATAGCCACTCGCCGAGAATAACGCGATAGGTTCCGTTACCACTGGCTTTGAGATGACCGCTCAGCACAGCGCGGCAGATTGTGTCGTAGCTGGATTTGGTCAAGACAACCGCATCATCGTATGTGTAGACAGCGGTCGTATGAATTGGCTCATTGATCAGCGCATCGTGTTTCTCCAGCAGCTTTTCAGATTTCTTGGTCATATGCTGATTTGAGTTGTCATCAATATCTGAGGCTCATCGCCAACTCAGTACGCCGCGCCAGATCACGGCTCAGTGTGCTGACGATCTGTGACATCTGGTCAAGCCGGACGGCTTTCATCCCGGAAGATTGCATGATCTGCGCCGCTTTCAATGCCCCGCTCAAATTGACCTGATTGGCGTCGAGGCTGAGTTGATAAGCCTGAGTAACGCCCTGCACCTGTTTGCGGTAGGCACTCTCGACGCCACCTGCGGCCATGTCGCGGTTGATGCGCGCTGCGGCGTTGTTAGCCGCTGCCTGCTGATTGGTAATGCCCGTTGCCCGTTCGGCATAGATGTCGGCAGCGTATTCGCGCATCTTCGTCGTGGATTCGACGTTTTCGATCTGGCTCTGCCCGGCAATGCGCACTGAGCCTGCTCTGGCATCGGTGGTTGTATTGTTGATGGAGATGTCAGCTACGCCTCTGGCTCCGCTGGTAATGATTTTCGTTCCCTCTTCAGCCGCTGGCAGTAGGGGCGCGCTGGCTCCGCCGAGTCTGGCCAGTCCGCCAGCCGTATGCTCAGTCATCTCCAGCCCACGATTGATCAGAGTGCCGACATTCTGCTGAGTCTGAGTAATCCGCAGGTCGCGTTCCTCGCGGCTTGCCTGAATTCCCGCCTGACGCTGACCAAAGCTGCGGTCGGCGAGAATGCCGACGACCTGTTGCTGTCTGCTTTGTTCAATCAGGCCGCCTGTCGCTTGTCGCTGCGCCTCATTCATTTGCAGCGCCATTGCATAACCACCAGCAATTGCGCCTAGGGACTGAACACGGCTGGCCGAGGCCGATTGCAGGCCGAGGATTTTATGCGCGCGGCTTTGCAGGTCGCTCGCTTCTCTCGTGGCCATTGCTCTGGCGATCTCAGCTTGTGCTTGTCCCTCGATGCGCGTTTCGCTGGCCTGCCGTTGGAGTGCGGAACCAAACGTAATGCCGGCAATCTCGATTCCGGTTGCCGTCAGCGCGCCCATCCATCCAGCCGCCGTCGCTGAGACGGCTTCAAAGATTTGTCCGAAGGCGAGCTTGTAGCTGATGTATGGCGAAGCCAGCAACAACAGGGCGCTGACGACCATCAGCACGATCAACACAA
>CAZXHW010000705.1:1474-4555 GCA_964639915.1 uncultured Heliomicrobium sp. | reverse complement strand
GAATCGCCGTTCACGTTGAACCGGAATTGGTGTTCACGATGGGCCGGAATACGCAAATGACGGCAAAAACGAATTTCTGGAAGATGGCGGCGCGATATGTGCCTCATTTTGACGATAGGAAATTGTGAGATGCAGAATCAAAACAAGGTTGAGTTGACGGCTGAAGAGCAGCACGAAGCAGAGGAATATGACGCACTTATGGCGCCAATGCTGGCCGTTGCGCAGGCGTTCAACGAAGCAAATGGCACTTCGGATGACTTCCAAATTCCTGGGGCAATCACCCTCGGGAAAATGGAAGCTGCTGCGAGTTCAGGCAAATTATGGATGGTAAAGAGAGCCTTGAACGAAGGGGCAGACCCAAATGAAGTGAGCGAGGTATTTGGAACTCCTTTGCATGCTGCTGCTGGGGATGGAAGTCTTGAGATTGTCCAATTGCTGATTGAACAGGGAGCGGATCCAAGGCAAGTGGATCCAGATGGCCTAACTCCGGCTGAAGTCGCCGCCAAATGGGGATACGCTGCTGTTGTCGGCTATTTGGAATCGCTACCAAGTTGACGGCTTTACTTTCAGCCACTTAGAATCCGGCTTACCTCTCAAGGCAGAAAATAACTGCCGCTATCAAATAACAAATATCAGGAAGGTTTCAGGAGATTTCACTAGATGCGACGTGACATCACGAGTTGGTACAGCGAACGGCTGTTTCAGGAAATGCCTTTAGTGGCTTACGGACATTATGGGCAGCCGATTTTGATGCTGCCGACAGCAGCAGCGGACTTTTTAGAATACGAACGCTTTCATTTAATTGATGCGGTCAAACCCTGGCTGGAAAACGGAAAGGCAAAAGCGTATTCGATCAACAGCGTCAACCGGTTGGCGTTGCTGAACAAAAACGCTACACCACCGGAAAAGGTTGAATGGCTGAATCGCTACGACAGCTACATCATCAACGAAGTTCTTCCGTTGATCCGTCAGGACTGTGGTGGCGATGTGAAACCGATTGTCGCAGGAATCAGCTTGGGGGCTTATTTGGCCGCGAATACGTTTTTCCGGCATTCCGATCTATTCGGCGGAGTGATCGCGCTCAGCGGCAGTTACGACATTCGCAGCTACATGGATGGGTATTATAACGAAAGCGTCTTCTTCCATAATCCGGTGGATTACCTGTCCAATCTGAATGACAACTATCATTTGCCCATACTGCGACATGGGGGACGACAGATCATCATCTTTACCGGCCAGGGATCTTACGAAGCGCCGGACCGGTCACGCGCTTTGTCGAATATTCTGAACAGCAAAGGCATTCCGCATTGGCTGGATGTTTGGGGGAATGACGTAAATCACGATTGGCCCTGGTGGCGGCAAGCAATGCCCTATTACTTTGGCAAATTGTTCGGCTGATTACAGTGTTCGGGCAATACAATGCGCTAAAATTTGTAACAATTGTTCAGCTTGATTCATCAACTCACTCAACACCGACAAGTTTCGGAAAGGACGAAATACAGTTATGAAAAAGATTCTTTTTGCTCTGACGATTGCCTGTGCGCTGGCGGTTTCAGCTGCTGCACACGGCACACACGATGGAAAAAAACACGATAAGAAACAGACGACCGCGAAATCCAAAGACGCCAAAGCGGGATTTATGGGGAAAGGAGATGGGGTCGAAACTTGCCCCGTGACTGGCGAACCCATCACGAACAAAGACGTTAAAGCTGTGATGTTTGGCCGCACGGTTTATTTCTGTTGCGCCGGTTGTTTGGAAGATGCCAAAAAGTCTCCGGCGATGTACGTGAAGAAAACGCATAAGGAGCAGTTGGTAGCCATCAAAGGTGCGAAGCCTGCGGAACACGGCGACCATCATGCGATGGCTCAGGACAAAGCTGCTGGTGGTGAAACGAAGTTTCTGGGCAAAGGCGATGGAATCGAAACCTGCCCAGTGACTGGCGAACCCGTCAATAAGAATTTGAAGGTGGAATTCGATGGGAAGACATTCTATGTGTGCTGCGAAGGCTGCGCCGACACCGTGAAGAAAAATCCCAGTGCGTATCTGAAAGGTGTGAGTGCCAAAGTTGCCTTCTTGGGCAAAGGCGACGGCGTTGAAACCTGCCCTGTAACCGGCGAGCCGGTGAACAAGAATCTGAAGCACGAAGTCAACGGCCAGACATTTTATGTTTGCTGTGACGGTTGTGCGGATACCGTGAAGAAAAATCCTGCTGCTTACCTGAAAAGCGCCAGTAAGTAAGATTGCTGTATAATCAAAACAACGCCCGCGAATTACCTGAAAGTGTGATTCGCGGGCTATTTTTTTCTTTTCCTGGTATCAACTGACGCCCGGCGCAAGTTGAGTTGTCATCTCAACAGGTTTGTTGAGCAGCAGGTCAATCACCTTGGGCACGTCATTGCTTTCGCGCAGCCGAATTACCAGCAATCCAAGTTTGAAAAAGTAGCCTGGCGGATAACAAACGCACCGCCCCAGATCGGCAATAATTTGATCGTGGCGTTCGATGGCGGCGGCTTGTTGCTGAGCGTCAACCGAATTCAACCTCAACGCAAATTTCCAGGCCTCGCTTCTGGCGACACGCATGCTGAAGTTGATGACGGCATCATTCGCGCTGGGATCAATTTTTGACAGAAAGTTGATCCACGGAGAAACGCTGCCAATTTCGCTTTCGACTGGCTGCACCAGCGAAGCCAGAGTCGAATTGATTAAGTCGAAGTCATGTTGGAGCGGCGGAAGTTGGTCCCCGGGACAAGTCGTGACCGCCGCGATTCCCAGATCAAGGTTGATGTGGGCGTTGATGCCTGCCAGCAGTTGCTGCAAGATCAACGGACGCCATTTCATTGCTGCGTCGAAAGCCATTTGCCAGGATTTTGTTGGCTGTTTTCCTTGCCGGTAAAGTTCATAAGCGTGGATGTACCGGTTGGCGAATACCACATCCAATCGCGCCATGCATTCGCCATTTTGAAACACGTTGTTGGCAATTCCTTGTTTGACGGCAACGGTGACTCGCAAATAAAGCGCGGCGAAATAGCCAAGTCGGCTGCGCTCGCGGCGACACTCTTCGACAATTTCATTGAGACGGG
>CAZXHW010000705.1:0-1464 GCA_964639915.1 uncultured Heliomicrobium sp. | reverse complement strand
CGGGCGATGACTTCATCAATCGTGTTGATCATAGCGGACTGATAAGTTCTGACGATTTTTGAGGTTTAGCCGAGTGATAGAAACTGCATACACTGGCTTGACAGGTTGCTGACTGCCCGGTAAGTCTAGCCGTCCGAAGCAAAACACGCAAAAAATTGGAGAACAAATTTTGAGCTGGCAAGCTGAAGTTGACGAGATCAAACGTCGTGTCGAACTGGCAAAACAAATGGGCGGCGAAGCCAATGTCGCGCGCCAACATGCAAACGGCAGATTGACTGTGCGCGAACGAATTGAGCGATTGCTCGACCTTGGATCCTTTCACGAAACAGGAGCATTGGCCGGCAAGGCGGCTTACGTTGAGGGCGAGTTGATCGAATTCATGCCGTCAAATTTTGTTTGCGGGCTTGGCCGAATCAATCAGCGGCGTGTGGTTGTCGGCGGGGATGACTTCACGGTTCGCGGCGGAGCGGCGGACGCCAGCATCGGTCACAAGATGAGTTATTCGGAAAGAATGGCGCGCGAACTGAAGCTACCTTTGGTTCGATTGGTTGACGGCACAGGCGGAGGCGGTAGTGTGAAAACGCTGGAAATGACTGGACGGACGTATGTTCCGGCAAATCCGGCTTGGGATATTGTCATTGCTTCAATGTCGGAGATTCCTGTTGTTGCTGCGGCGCTTGGTCCGTGTGCAGGACTCGGTGCAGTGCGCGTTGTCAGTTCGCATTTTTCGGTGATGGTCAAAGGCGTCAGCCAATTGTTCGTTGCCGGGCCGCCAGTCGTGATTCGTGGAGTTGGCGAGAACGTGACCAAAGAAGAACTTGGTGGTTCGGACATTCATGCCCACGGCAGCGGCTGTGTGGATAACGAAGTCGAAACCGAAGACGAAGCCTTTGCCGCAATCCGCCGCTTTCTTTCGTACCTACCGCAGAACGTTTGGCAAATTCCTCCGCGAGTTGAGAGCAATGATGATCCTGCCAGAAGCGATGAAGAACTGCTTTCGATTATTCCTCGTGACCGGCGAATGTCTTATGACGTGCGACGGATTCTGGGTTTAGTCCTCGACCGCGATTCGTTTTTTGAAATCGGCAAGTTTTATGGTCGGCCTTTGGTAACTGGCTTGGCGCGGTTAAACGGTTACGCCGTTGGCGTTCTGGCTGGCGATCCGAAACAAGGGGGCGGCGCGCTGGATGCAGATGGCAGCGAGAAAATGACGCGCTTTGCCGATCTGTGCAACACGTTTCATTTGCCTGTGGCCAACTTCGTGGATCAGCCGGGCTTTCTGATTGGCACGCGCGCGGAACGAATGGGAACGGCTCGGTATGGCGCGCGCGCCATGGCAGCGGTGTATCAGGCGACCGTGCCGTGGGTTTCGATCATCCTGCGAAGAGTTTTCGGAGTTGCCGGAGCCGCGCACGGCAATGCACAGGCGCTCAATTTCCGTTACGCCTGGCCGAGCGGAGATTG
>CAZXHW010000704.1:0-4561 GCA_964639915.1 uncultured Heliomicrobium sp. | reverse complement strand
AATAGCCCTACCGTACAACTCAGAAGAAACCGTGGCAACTTTTTAAGCGGTCTCCGTTGGGACTGAGACGTTACAAAAATAATTCTTCCCACCGTCAGTTTTCCCCCTCTATTTCGCATGTGTAAGTGAGCAGCGATGTTCGCTGTTGTTACCACAAATCGTAAATCATCCGGCTTGCCGGGAGGTTTCCATCAATACAGGTCTGCTTACTAACAAGGCCAATTCGTTTTCAGCCACAGAGATCACGGAGTTCGCTGAGGAGGGCGTTTAGCTGGTTTCCTCAGTGTTCTCTGTGTGCTCTGTGGCTAAATTCAGAGAATGAATAGGCCCTGCATCTACTAAAATGAAGAAACAAATTCTTTCCTGCATCGCAGTGTTCATTCTCTTTCTCTTCTTCGGCAGTGTGCCAGCTTCTGCGCATTCACTGGAGAGCTTGATGACAATTCAGATTCCGTTCGACTTTCAGGTCAATGATGAATTGCTTCCGGCAGGCAAATACGACATCAAACGCGACCCACAGATGCCGCAAGTTTTGCTGATTCGGTGCGCTGATCGGAATATTTCCGTAATGGTTCATGTCATCTCGCTCAACCTGTCGAAAGAGCCGACCCGAACCAGCCTGACCTTTAAGGAGTATGGCGGGAAGCATTTTCTTTCCGAAGTGAAGGTTCTGGAGCGAGCGATCGGGTACACGCTGACCAGGTCGAAGGCCGAACACAAGCTGGCAAAACTCGCAGAGGCGAAAACCATCCGCACGATTTCCAAAGGCAGTTCGACAAACAACTGAACGCCACTGATCGCGATCAGCACGCAAACTGCAATGACCAGGTGACCAAGCCGTCCGGTCATTCATTCTTCAGAGATCTTACACACAATAATTCCGAGATTTTCGGCACACGAAGCTGTGTTAACCGGAAGCTCAGCAAACCCGCTGAGTAACACCGTAAATAAACCCAAGTAAACCCAAACCAGGAGTGAGTTGTTTTATGTCGCTGCGTAGTAAGTCGGCCTTCGTGTGTTTATTGCTCGCCGCCATCTGTGTCTGCCTTCGGGCTGTTTATGCTCTGACAATTGACCCGGCTCTGGTACAACAACAGCAGTTTGCGGCACAGACCGAAAGCGCCACCGTCACAGCGGGCGCGTTGCCAGCAGGCTTGACGCTGATGCCGAGCGGTTTATTGAGCGGCACTCCCACGCAAACGGGCACGTTCAACTTCACAGTGCAGACCACCGACGCGAATGGCTGCCTGGGCACTCGGTCTTATGCGATGACGATTGGGCCGTCCGGCTGCAACTACGCGGTTGCGCCTGTCAATCACGCCTTTCTCTCAGACGCTACCGAGGGGTCAGTGAATGTGGCGGCAGTTGATGGCTGCGCGTGGACGGCGGTAAGCAACGCTCCCTGGCTGACGATTACAGTCGGCCAGAACGGCAGCGGCAACGGCACCGTGCGTTTCATCGCTGGCCAAAACCCCAATCCCGGCACACGCCGGGGCACACTCACCATCGCCGGACGTATCGTGACGATTGTGCAAGGCTCGCCCTTGGCCTGTGTTTCATCCGCCAGTTTTGCCGGCGGCAGGCTGGCGGCTGAATCCATCGTGGCTGCGTTTGGGACCGGGCTGGCGAATTCCACCGAAGCGGCAACGATGCAGCCATTACCTACCACGCTTGCCGGAGTGCGCGTCAACGTGCTGGACAGCCAGGGCACGGAACGTTTCGCACCACTCTTTTTCGTCTCGCCTACACAGATCAATTTTCAAATGCCGCCCGGCACGGCGACAGGCAAGGCGCTGGTGACGTTGCTGCGCGGCAGCGAAATCGTCGCTGCCGGCAGCCCGCAAATCGAAATGGTCTCGCCGGGACTTTTCTCGGCAGACTCAAGTGGGCGGGGTCTGATGATCGGCTTGGCACTGCGCGTGAAGGCGGACGGCTCGCAGAGCTATGAGCCGGTGGTGCGCTTCGACGTAGAGCAGAAGCGGTTCGTCGCCGTGCCGATCAACCTGGAATCGGCGACCGACCGCGTCTTCCTGGTGCTGTTTGCGACCGGCCTGCGGCATCGCGGTTCGCTGGGCGCAGTCAGCGTGAAGATCGGCGGTGTCAACGTGGATACGCTTTACGCCGGGCCGCAAGGAGAATTTGTCGGACTGGAGCAGCTTAACGTGGCGCTGCCGCGCAGTCTGGCGGGGCGCGGCGAGTTGGACGTGAGTGTGCAGGTTGAGGGCCAGGAGGCCAATAAACTGCGGGTCGCGGTTAATAAGTAAACCCACGTAAATCCAAATAAAACCAATCGGAGAAGGAGTTATTTCAATGTCATATCCTGGCAAGTCAGTCTTTGTGTGTTTATTGCTCGTCGTCGCTTGTGTGTGTTTGCAAGCGCATTGGGGCGAACCGGCTCGACGTCCGCTGGACAAGATGGAGGACCTGCACGGCGAGGCCGCCATTCAGCAACTGAAGACCGACGGCGGTTACGCTTCGCTGGCGGCGGCAATGGCGGCGGCGCGCTATCAGATCAACGCCGCGCCTGCCAACGCTTCTCGGTCTGGAGCGAAATTTTATGCCAATAATCCAGACCAGCAACTGCACGCCACCTTCGCGTCTGATGAAGTCCGCGTGAGCGAGGCGTCAAACTCAACGTCTGGTAAAACGGGTGGCAAACCAGACGCCGCGGAATTGCGTTTGCAACTCGCCGGTTACGGGTACGGCGATCATCTGGAACCGCTCGCCAAAGGCGTTCTTACCGCCAACGGCGACCGCGTCACCATCCGCAAATCCGCAATCCGCAATCCGCAATCTGCAATTGAGGAATGGTATGTAAACAAGCCCGAAGGCCTGGAGCATGGCTTCACGCTCGCCGCGCCGCCTGAAGGAACAAGGCGAGGGAAATTGCTGCGCGTGGCCGTGACGGTGGGTGCCCCGGGAAGCGACTGGCGCATCAGTTTACGCAGTGACGGGCAGGGCGCGCTTTTTGAACGGCAGGCCGATGGCTTGCGGCTTGGTTATGACCATCTGATGGCATACGACGCCCAGGGTCGCACGTTGCCCGCACGAATGGAGCTGGAGGGCGCTACGCTGAAGCTGTTGGTGGATGATACCCAGGCCGCCTATCCGCTGACGATTGATCCGATCATTACGCAACAACGGAAGCTGACAGCGGCGGATGCAGCGTCCCTTGATCAATTCGGTTACTCCGTCGCTCTCAGCGGCAATACGGCAGTCGTTGGCGCGCCGTCCGACGATGCAGGCGACAACGCCAATCAAGGATCGGTCCATGTCTTTGTGCGTAATGGGACCCGTTGGTCGCTACAAAAAAAACTGACTGCCAACGATGGAGTCGCTTTTAATCGCTTCGGCACTTCGCTGTCCCTAATCGGCGATACCCTGGCGGTGGGCGCACCGTATGCCAATATGAATCGAGGCGCTGTTTATATCTTTACCCGCAGCGACAATACCTGGACGCAACAACCAAGGCTCACGGCCTATGACGGTGCGGATTCTGATTTTTTTGGGACTTCAGTCTCCATCAGCAACGACACCCTTGTGGTGGGCGCTTATTTTGCTGACATCAACGGCAAGGCTGATCAAGGTGCGGCTTACGTCTTCACCCGCAACGACACAATCTGGGCGCCGCAACAGAAACTCATTGCCCATGACGGCGCGGCCTTTAATCAATTCGGAGGCTCGGTCGCGCTCAGCGGCCAGACAATCGTTGTGGGAGCTGAAGGTGTCGGCATCAACGGGAATGAAAATCAAGGTGGCGCTTATGTTTTCACCCGCAGCGGCAACACCTGGATGCAGCAACAGAAACTCAGCGCCAGCGATGGCGCGGCGGGGGACAACTTTGGCTGCTCCGTGGCGATTAGCGGAAATACGGTGGCGGTTGGGGCGAATATGAACGATTTCGGCCAGAACTCCGTGGACCAAGGTTCGGTATACCTTTTCACGCGAACCGGGACAAACTGGCTGCCGCAACAGCAACTCCTGGCCGCTAATGGCAGGGCGTTTGACCGGTTTGGCCAACACGTGGCACTCAGCGGCGACACTTTGGTAGTCGGTGCGACAGGGAATGACGTTGGCGGATTCTTCGACCAAGGCTCGGCTTATGTCTTTGCGCGTAACGGAGCCACATGGTCGGAGCAGCGCAATCTGTTTGCCGACGCCGAAGCGGTACGCGCCCAACCCGCAACGCCCGGCGGCATTACGCCTGGTGCCGAATTCGGCTCAGCGGTCGCGCTCAGTGGCGACACTATTTTGGTGGGTGCGCCAAACGAAAATGGTGTCTTTCAGGGGCAAGGTTCAGCGTATGTTTTCGTCATTAGCGCGAACAATCACGTGCAACAACAGCTACTGGCCGCCAACGACGGCGCGGCCAGTGATTTCTTTGGCCGCGCCGTCGCGCTCAGCGGCGACACTGTGGTGGTGGGCGCCGATACCGACGACATCGGCGCGAATACGGATCAAGGCTCGGCCTATGTCTTCACTCGCAGCGGCACGACCTGGACGCAGCAACAGAAGCTCACCGCCGCCGACGGCGCGAGGGATGATGACTTCGGCATTTCAG
>CAZXHW010000703.1:0-4563 GCA_964639915.1 uncultured Heliomicrobium sp. | reverse complement strand
TTGATGATTGACCTTTCAGGGTACTTCGCTCCATAAAAAACAACCGATACTTATTCTTCTAAAACGGCCCGCCTTGTTTACCGGTAACTCATTGATTTGAATGGCCTGTAAGCAAGGTGGTTTTTTTTCGATTAGGTCATTTCTGCTCAGCCGCATCTCGGAAACTGGAATTTAGTCAAAAATCTTTTTTACGGGTGAAGGGTCGGGAGGATCTTTGTCGTATTTACCAATGAAGGCGCTCTGGCATCCCGCGTCTGGCAGCATGCGCAGGCAGCGCGTCGCTTATTGTTGCGAAATGGCCTACCCACACGGTCACCTCACAGCGATCAAATTCTGTCCAAATTTTTAACTTATCGTATCGGGAGAACTTAATGCGACTTACCACCTTTTCTTTACCGCGTATTGGTTTGTTCTGTGGCCTGCTCTTAATCATTGCCTCGCTTGGTTTGTTCACGAGCTACTTGCCGCACAGTCATGCTGCCGCACCGCTGGCGGCTGGCGAGCCTCTCAATCAAATCAAAAAGCTGATTGCCAGCGACGGAACACCTTCTGATGCCTTTTATGTCACGGCAATCAGTGACGAAACCATTGTGGTCGGGGCGTCCGGCATCAACAACGGCACTGGCGCTGCCTATATTTTCGAGCGAAAACAGGGAGGCGCGGACAGTTGGGGGGGGGGCAAAAAACTGACTCCCAGTGATGCGGAAATGGGAGAGGCCTTCGGCGCGGCGCTCGCAATCAGCGGCGACACGATCGTGGTCGGAGCCTATCAAAACAATAGCCACCGTGGCGCGGCTTATGTTTTCGAGCGTAATCAAGGCGGCGCAGGCAATTGGGGGCAAGTCAAAAAATTCACTGCCA
This sequence comes from uncultured Heliomicrobium sp., assembly GCA_964639915.1. Lineage (GTDB taxonomy): Bacteria > Acidobacteriota > Blastocatellia > RBC074 > RBC074 > RBC074. The sequence goes on along the minus strand of CAZXHW010000703.1, from coordinate 3,702 downwards.
GCGATGTGGCTGATCCGGACTTTTTCGCTAGTGCGATTGCCATCAATGGTGACACGATCCTGGTTGGCGCATACCACAAGCAATTCTTCACGGGCGCGGCCTATATCTTTGGGCGTAATCAGGGCGGCGCAGGGAATTGGGGCCAGGTCAAAAAGCTGACGGCCAGTGATGCCGCCAATAATGACAGTTTCGGCTCTTCAGTCGCCATCAATGGCGATACCGCGGTCATCGGAGCCCTTGGCAAGAATAGTAACGTCGGCGCGGCCTACGTTTTTGAGCGCAACCAGGGCGGTGCGAGTGTCTGGGGGCAAGTGAAAAAATTTGCCCTCGGCGATGGAATGCCGCAAGACGCTTTTGGTAATTCAGTCGGAATCAGCGTCAATACGATTGTGGTCGGAGCCTTTGGCAGAAACTCCACCGCAGGGGCGGCCTACGTTTTCGAACGTAACCAGGGCGGCGCTGGCAACTGGGGACAGGTTCAGACGCTGACTGCAAGCAACGGAGCGGTAGCAGACCGATTTGGTGTCTCGATTGGGATTACCGGAGACGTCATTGTGGTTGGCGCAGATCAGAATAATGAAAACGCTGGGGCAGCCTATCTTTTTGGCCGCAACCAAGGAGGAACCGGCAATTGGGGCCAGATGCAGAAACTGACAGCCAATGATGGGGCAGCTTTTGACTATTTTGGCGAAGCCATCGGGATTATGGGGAACGCCGCCACCGGCTATCGCGTGATAATTGGAGCGCTTTACGCCAACGGCCAGGCAGGCGCGGCTTACCTTTTCAGCAATCTGTGTTCAGCGTCTTCTTCACTGACGCCGCCATCATTGCCAATTGCGCAAGTCGGCACTCCATACAGCCAAACAATTACGGCTTTGCCCAGCGGTAGCTACACTTACTCTGTCAGCTCGGGAGTGCTGCCCGACGGGCTGGCACTCAATTCCACAACCGGCGTAATTTCCGGCACACCGTCGCAACGCGGCTTGTTCAGTTTTCGCGTTACCGCCGTCAACCTGGGCGGATGCGCAAGCTTTATTGGTTACGTGATCAATGTGGCCACCTGCGCGCCGATCACGGTCAATCCGACGGCTCTCACGAACGGCACGGTTGGCGCGACATATAGCCAAACCATTACGGCTGCTCCATCGTTGCCTTACAGCTTCAGCATTAGCAGCGGCGCGCTGCCGATGGGGCTGTCGCTCAATGCCACAACAGGAGTCATCAGTGGAACGCCAACCAGTGCGGGTGTGTACCTTTTTCGCGTAGCTGCAGCATCGGGCGATTGTTCTGGCTATCGCGATTACACCGTTTCGATCAATGAAAGCGCAGTAGAAGCGCCGAGGCTACAGTTTTACCCGCTGGCGCATCCTGTGCGGTTACTGGACACGCGTGTTGGAGCGACAGGCTGTGACGCTCCCGGAGCAAAGATTGCGGGCAACACTTCGCGGACGCAGACGGCTGCGGGCAGGACTTGTGATGGCTTGGCAATTCCCGCCAATGCGATGGCGCTGGTTGGAACCGCGACGACGGTGGAATCCGGCGGAGGTTCCTTTACGCTTTACCCAAGCGACATTCCCAAGCCCAATTCGTCGAATTCGAACTTTGCGGCGAATGAGATTTTGAACAGTTTGTTCAGCGTGCGGCTTGGCACGGGCGACGGCGCGTTCAAAATCTTTGTCAGTTCAGACACCGATCTGGTTGTAGACATCACTGGATATTACGCGCCACCGTCGGCAAATGGTCTGTACTTCCATCCGCTGCCGAAACCAGTTCGATTGCTCGACACACGTCCGGGAGCTTCCGCCTGCTTCACGCCGGAAGCGGCGTTGCAGGGTGATTCGACGACTTCGCAGATTGGCACAACGACTTGTGACGGTGTGTTGATTCCTGCTGGCGCGCAAGCTTTGGTCGGCAACGCGACGACGGTCAGCCCGCAAGCCAACGGCTTTTTGACGCTGTATCCGGCGAATGCGGCGCGCCCGCTGATTGCCAGCGCGAACTTCCAACCGGGAGTGAATTTGAACTCGCCGTTTATGGTGGGGCTATCGCCAAGCGGCCAGTTCAACATTTACGTGGCTTCGACAACTGACCTGGTGGTGGACGTGACAGGGTATTACAGCACCCAGTTGAATGATGCGAACGGCCAAGGCTTGCTGTTCAATGCGCTGGCTGCGCCGACGAGGCTGCTGGACACGCGCGCAGGGCAAACTGGCTGCTTCACACCGGGAGTTCCAATGACTGGCGGCGCAGCCTACCTCCAATCGGCGACGGGAGCTTGCACAAACGTTCCGGCCACGGCGCAAGCAGTCGTCGGCAACGCGACATCAGTAAATGCTTTGGCCAACGGTTACCTGACCTTCTGGCCAAGCAATGCCAATCAACCGTTCATCGCGACGTCGAACTATCGAACGGGCATCACCTTCAATCGCCACTTCACGGTGGGGCTTGGAAACGATGGAGCCTTCAAACGCTACGCAGCCAGCACGACCGATTTGGTCGTTGACTTGGTGGGCTATTTCGCGCCTTGACCTTTGAAGCCTTGTGGAAACAAAGAGCCTGCCGTTGCGGTGACGCAGTGTCAGGCTTTTTCCATTTCAAAGAAAAGAAATTTTGACTGATCTTCACCCTTTAACCCTATATCGTAATTTCAGATTTGCTCATCACAGCTTTCTTGATCTGACTTATCTCCATTGAAATCAATTTGTTATCTCACTCTGCTTCACGCCCAATCCCAGCAAAATAAAAAAAATGATTTTGCGACTGGCAATTTTTGCTTTCTTTTTCGCATGGGTAAGTGAGCAGCGAGATGCGCCGCTCACTTACTAGGAGAAGGAGACCGTCCGGCTGTCGGAAGGTTTTCGTTACTACTTAACCGATAACGAAAGGAAACGCTTACAATGCAAAAAACAACCTTATATCGCGTCGCAGGAATCGCTCTGATTCTGTTTTTCGGGACCCTGACGGCTTTGGCGCAAACCCAGAAAGGCTCGATGACAATTCAGGTTCCATTCGATTTTCAAATTAGTGGGGAAGAGCTTCCAGCAGGCAAATACACGATCAAACGTGATTCACAATCGCCAGTTATTTTGCTGATTCAAAGCACAGATCGAAAAAAATCTGTGGCCTTCAGCACGATGTCCCACTCCCTGTCGAAACAATCGGCGAAACCCAGTCTGGTTTTTAAGGAATACAATCAGAACCACTATCTTTCTGAGGTGAGATTTCCGGGAGACGGGGTTGGTTATGCACGGGTTGAATCGAAAACAGAGCGCAAGCTGGCGAAAGCGGACAAGGCCAATGGCCAGATTGCTGCGCGGTGAGCACAACTGATTTGGCAGTTGATCTCGTCGTATATTTCGCACCCTAAAATTACTTTGGTGGTTTTTGCCGCCAAATCTGAACAATCGCAGAAGCCCGTACCGAGGAAATATCGGTACGGGCTAAACTGATTAAAGCCTTTTTTGGGCAGCCATCCCGAACTGTGCTTTCAACTCGGTCTTCAAATTCTTTTCCCGCCTTTCAAAAAAAACTTTTGGTCGTGATGAAAATTCCATTCGTTTCTCGCCTGTCGGAGTGAAGCCCTGAAATAGACAGTTATTCGATTGGGTGCCGACAGTAAAACTTACTGGCTCAGGCAGCGGGGGATGTGTGTCCGCACACCGATTTCACCGTGTCAGAAGCCGGGGGAAATTAATCACTCGG
>CAZXHW010000702.1:0-4582 GCA_964639915.1 uncultured Heliomicrobium sp. | reverse complement strand
GCTGTGCCAGTATCAAGGACGTTTTGCTGACGATCGGAGCCAATCGCAACCTGGTCAATGAAATATTCACCAACTGGATCGAATCCGGTTAGCTGCCGGATATTGCCATTGGCCAGCCGCAAACAACGGCTGCCGGGGTAGAGTCAACCATTGCCAACTTTGGCTCAGGCGAAGTGACCGTAGATGTCGTGGCAACGACCGACAAAGGTGAAAAACTTAAACGTACTGTTTTGGTCAAAGCAGGTGAATTTGGCTCCGTAGGTTTTCCTGCTGGAACCAACCTGACAACAATTGAAGCCGATCCTGACAAACTGTACCTACAGGCCGAATACAACAACGACATTTATCCGCGTCGCCCTTCGCAATCCGAAGCGTTCGGCCTGGCTAGTCTGGCTTTGAACAAAAACGATTTTGCCACTGCCGAAGCCAAAGCTCGTGAAGGGTTGAAAGAGACGCCGAACGCGCCAATTTTGCAGGCGATGCTTGGCCGCATACTTCTATCGCAAAAGAAAAACGATGAAGCGGCAGAAGTTTTCGGCGCTGTTCTGAAAAGCGAGCCATTCCCCTTACAAGCTTACGGCGCAGCCAATCTTGGGTTGGCCGAAATCGCACTTCAGCAAAACAAATTCGCGGAAGCCGCGATGCGTTACCGATATGCTGCGATGTCTGATCTGGATGCCGCCACAACGGTTGCTGCCCGCGACGGCGCGCTAAAAGCCGAACGAGGGGCCAGCGCCGTGAAAGTGCCGGAAGATGTAAAAGCTTTCCTGCAAAAGTTCGATACAGCCGTGCTGCAGGGCACGGCCGACATGGTCAATCCGTATGTAGAACTTGGTAACTTGCGGCGCTTTGCGCAATCTTTAGTCGTCCGGAAACCTTCCATCTGGGTAACGGAAGCAATGCGCGCCGAGGAATGGGACGCCAATCGCACCGCAGTTGACGTTACCTTGAAAATCAAAATTGAAGGCAAGGATTATTCTGGCCGCGCTGTTTATGTTGTCAGCCGCGCGGGTGGGAAAATGCGATTGAGCGAAGTTCCGGTCTTTGACGTGAAATAGTTAAATCGCCCGTCAACTACTGCGGAGAGGATAAATTTTTTGATATTTGTTTTGCCTCAGGTGGTTGACGACCACTGCTACGATGGGTATCATCCGCCCTTCGTTTCAAGCAGGTTCTCTGATTCAAACAGCTTTGGGCCGTTAGCTCAGTCGGTAGAGCAACTGGCTTTTAACCAGTGGGTCGGTGGTTCGAGTCCACCACGGCTCATCCCCAATAAGGAGAAACGGGCGTCTTTAAAAAGACGCCCGTTCTTGTTTACAACCTTTTCCACATTCGCGCTCCGGCATTAGGTTTTTTGCTGGTGTATGGGAGCAGGCGAATTCAGCCATAAATCAACTTAACAGGGCAATTTGCCTTTTTAGGCAATAGGAGGTCCATCAAATGCTTACTGACAGCCAACTGCAGCAGATCATGCCGACGTTGACGCCACAAAAGCGCCAAATGTATTTACCGTTCCTGAATGCAATCATGCCCCAGTATGGGATCACTTCCCCGTTGCGCCAGGCAGCCTTTCTGGCTCAAATCGCGCACGAATCCGGCGAACTGAAATTCTGGGAAGAGATCTGGGGACCGACAGCAGCGCAAAAGCGGTACGAACCTCCCAGCGACTTGGCGACACGCCTTGGCAACACCCAACCTGGCGATGGCAAGCGTTACAAAGGGCGCGGGCCGATTCAAATTACCGGACGGTTCAATTACGGAAAGTATGGCCAGCTTTTGGGGCTTGATCTTGTGGGCAATCCAGATCTGGCTTCAACCACGCAAGTCGGTTTTGAAACGGCTTGCCAGTTCTGGCAGGTGAATGGCTTAAATGAACTGGCCGATATCCCGGATTTCACTGCCATCACCAAAAAAATCAATGGCGGGCTGAATGGCCAGGCAGATCGGGAAAAATACTATACACGCGCCAAACAAGTGCTTGGCGCAACGGGGCCGATCAGAAGTTTTTCCTTCTCGGCTGCGGCTGTCGCTGATCCGCCAAGTAACATAGGATCGGTAAAAAACGCATTGCCGCGCGGGCAAGAAGCGATAGATGAACTTGCAAACACATCCGGCTCAACCAGCAGCGACTCCACAAAAGCCGAGTCGAAAAAAAAATCCGCTCCTAAGTTGGCTAAAAAGGCTTCTGGGCTGGGAGTAAAAGCCGCAAAGAAGAAACCGGCTAAACCTGTGGCGAAGAAAGCTGCAGTGAAAAAAGCAGCCAAGAAAGCGGTAAAGCAAACGACAAAGAAAGCTGCGAAAAAAGCTCAAGTAAAGAAAGTTACCAAGAAGATCGCTGCAAAGCCGACTAAAAAAGCCGTAAAGAAGTCAGCAAAGAAAACGGCCAAAAAGAAATAGCTTCGGTTTCGGCTGACAAATCAGGAAAAGCCAAAGGCGCGAACTCAATGGGTTCGCGCCTTTGGCTTTTAAGGTTGAAGATAGGCAGCTCCAAGCTCACTTGCCATTGCCTTTCAACGGATAGGATTTCTTCAGCATCAAGGCAGAGGTTTGAGGATCGAATCCCATCACCAATAATGTCGCGGTGCGAGGTCCTTTTCGATCCGGTTTGAAGCGAATCGTGACCGGCAAGGTGCCACCGCCGGGAATAATCACAGGATAGTTCAGCGGGGTAACAACGTTGAATTCGACAGATGGCTGTTGCGGAAAACTGTTCCTGATTTCGCACACCAGCGTGATGGCCAAATCGCAGGCTTCCGTGTTCGTAATATTGATCACCTGGTCCCTGAACTTGCCCACGATGACATCGCCCCAATCGGTCGGCCCGGAAACGGCAATGTTGCTGACCGGCGCTTCGCCTTTCAAGGTCACGACTTTGACAGGTGTCGCAGGATCGTCACTATTGATGGACATTGTTTCCATTCGTATGCCTGTGGAGCCGACTGGCATAAAGCTCACCGTCACGATTCTTGAACCTCCGGGCGGCACAACAAACGGAAACGTTGGCGGAGAAACCAGCTTGAATTCCGTCGAACTGAACGAAATGCCAGACACTGTCAGATTACACTCTCCAGTGTTTCTGATCGCCAATGGCAACTCTTTTGATTTGCCCAGACATACCTTACCGAAATCCAGCGGGTCAGGCAGCGCCTGAATCACTGGCGGTGGCACCGTGCCAATGACCTTGACGACCCTATTTGCCACGTCCGGGTCATTGCTCATTATTGTCAGTTTGGCCATTCGCATCGGATCAACCGTGAAGCCCATTGGCATAAACTGGACTGCCACATCACGCGTGCTCCCCGGTGGAACTATCATTGGAAATGGAACCACGCCGACAACTTTGAATTCCGGTGAATCCGAAGTGATGCTTTTTATGATCAGATCGCATTGCCCGCTGTTGCCAATGGTCAGCGTCTTGTTGTTCGTATTACCAGGACAGGTTTTGTCGAACGTAATTGGATCGTTGGTAATGATCGAAGGTGCCTGCCCAAGACCGGAAACCGAAACCGTTTTGGTCGGTGTAATCGGATCGTCACTGAAAATTCTGATGATTGCGGACTTGTTTCCCTTGCTGGCCGGTTGGAATCGAATCGGTATTGCGATCGAATCTCCGCCGTGAATGGCTAACGGCGTTGCAGGCGGTGAGGGCAACAGAAAATCCGCGTCCGGTGAAACAGTGATATTGCTGATCACCAAATCGCAGGAACCGCTGTTGCTGACCGTCAAATTCAGGTCTTTGAACGAATCCAAACAGACACCACCGAAATTTCCACTGTCGGCAATAAGCGTGGCAATGCGCCGCGTCGTGCCCGTTCCGCTGACCATCAGTTGTTTTGCCTGTTGAGTCGGGTCATCGCTGTTGATTTGAAAAACAGCAGTTTCGTCGCCAGCGCCGGTTGGCTGGAAACGAATGGTAAAGTTCAAATGCTCGCCGGGAGGAATAGTGACTGGTGTGGCCGGGCCGGAAACCAATTGGAAATTTGAGCTTCCCGACACCCGTATGAATGAAGAAATATGCAAATCGCTGGAGCCAACATTGAACAGCTCTACCTGACGCACAGTGCTCTGTCCGTCACAGGTGGGGCCGAACGCCGTGTCGGCATTTACACCCAGCAACGGCCCTGAAGCCGCGCTCAGTTCAAAGGCGCTGCGCCCATAAGTGCCAACTCGCAATACCGGCGGGTTGACCTCGTAATCCAGCGACAAAGTTTCGCAATCTACGGTCGGCAATCCCAGACCCAGAATTTCCCAAGTCGCGCCAAGATTGGCAGTGCGCATCACCCCGGCATCGCTGGCAACAATGATTGTATGAGGCGATGTGCTTGGATCAATGACGACTGAGTGTAGTGGCAAATCAGGCAGGTTTCGATGAGGATCTCCGCCATCCGTCCCACTAATGTCTGCCCAGGTCATTCCGTTGTCGGTTGTCATAAACGCATGTTTAGTGCGGTTATTCGGCGCGATTCCGGTCATTCTGGAGTAAACCACGACTACTTGGTTTGTATTGGTTGGATCAATTGCTACGCCATCAACGCCTGCGCCCGCCGGTGAACCGTTAACAGTCAGCGCTGTCCAGGTGGAC
>CAZXHW010000701.1:0-4582 GCA_964639915.1 uncultured Heliomicrobium sp. | reverse complement strand
CAAAGTGGCCCCGCTGCCGTCCAGCACGTCAGCCGACGATATTGCCAGCGGCGAACAGGGGTTGATTGCCGCGACCGCAATACTCGACAGCGATCAATCGCTTGAAAGATTCGAAGCCAATTTACCTTTGGCCGGAGTCATCGCAGTGGACGTTCGGCTGGTAAACCGGACTTCGGCGGCGGTCAAAGTGGATTCTCTGAAGTTCAATTTGCGCGATAGCAGCGGCAATCTAAAACCAATCCCGCCCGACCAGGCGTTGAAGCGAGTGATGAAATATTACGGCAATAGTTTTTATCGCAAAGATGCCAAGCTGCGAACCATAGAAAGTTACGAAAAGATCGGTCTGGCCATCACTTCCACCATTGAGCCGCAGGGAAACCTGCGCGGCATTCTTTTTTATGAAAAGCAAAACAACCGAACCTCACTTGGCGGATTGACGTTCTCTGTTGTCGGCGTGACCAAACAAATCAACATCAACAACAACTGAGCGAACCAATCACGTGACAGCAACCGAAACCATTCAAAGTTACAAAGCCAGTTCTGCAAATCCCATCTATCATTTCTTTTGGGGAATTCGATTTTTCTTCATTGGGTTGCGGATGTTGCTGCGAAATCCTGCTTTAATTGCGTTGTCGTTAATTCCCATTGCCCTGACTCTGCTTTTACTGCTGGCGCTTGTATTCGGCTGTGCCTGGGTCGTCGGACAGATTTTTTCCGGATGGATCCCGGACGATTACAGGGTATTTGCGCAGGCAATTATTCTTGTGCTTGCGTTCCTGCTCAGCTACTTCCTATACCTGCCGCTGGCGCGGGTCTTGATGGCGCCTTTTGCAGAAGCCATCAGCCGCAAAACTCATTGCATTTCGACAGGCGAAGTTGGATTTCGTTCGGACGTAGGCTGGTTTCGGGCAATCAGGGAAGGTTTGAAAATCGCGACGCTTCATCTTTTTGTTGGCGGAGCTGCCTTGGCGTTGAATTTCATTCCGCCGATTGGCCCCTTCATCGGAATTGCCATTGCGATTGCACTTTGTGGGTTGGATTTTCTGGATGTACCGCTGTCAGCACGAGGAATCGGGTTCAGCAAGAAGCTTGGCATTGTCTGGCAAAACAAATCAGCGGCCTTTGGCTTTGGCGCAGCCAGCTACCTGCTGCTGCTGATTCCCGGCATCAATTTACTGTCGCTGCCGGTTGGAGTCATTGGCGCGACGTTGTTGACAGATCAGTTCAACCTGGAAACTCAGTCCGAATAGTTGTCAGCGAACATATCAACGGGAAACCAATCCTGTTTCGCGACCCAACATAATTCACAGTCCCCTAAACATTCTTCATTTATCGCTGCGTCATCAGAAAGGACTGGATGGCGCTGGCGGCTAGCCATACAAAAACGGTCCCGCACCAGATGACAGCCAACATTATGGTTTCGCGTTTTGCCTCCTGGTAATCCTGATCTTCGGTTTGAAGGCTTCTGTATTTTATCCACCAACGAATCAGCAATATGGGCATGGCAACCAGCAAAATCAAAAATCCTGCCAGCGCAAGCTTGCTGAAAATCGAAAATGTTAGCGCGATAAAACATACAGCCAAAGCGCGTGACATCAGCTTTAGGAATTTTCCATCACGACAGGCGTGGGCGATGTTGGATTGAGCATCTTCGGCAGACGTCGCATTTTCGTCGCCAAGAACCGCGCCGCAGTACCGGCAATTGGTCAACGAGGAGCTGACGAACTCAAGACAGTTTTGACACTGAACAGGTTGTTCCCGCGAATCCATGGTTATTACCGGGTGCCGAGAAGTTCTGGATGGCGGCCAAGGAAATCTTTGACGATCAAGCTTGGATCGCGGCGTTCGACGTCGGCTTCGTAATTCATTTGCCGCATTTCCTGATCGGTTACTTTGCCTGCCAGCCGCTCAATCAACTCGCGCAACTCAGGATGGCGGCTCAAAGTTTCCGTTCGCACAATCGGCACAGCGTGATACGGCGGAAAGTAGCGACGGTCGTCTTCCAGTGCGAACAAATCCAGCTTGGCAATCAGACCGTTGGTAGCATCGCCTGAAATCAAATCCACTTGCCGTTCAGCCAGCGCCCGATATGTCAGCGACAAGTTCATGGCCAAAGGCGCTGATGCGAATTTCAGCCCGTACGCCTGCACCAAACCTTTATATCCGTCTTCCCTGTCCAAAAACGCTGATCCAAATCCTGCCTGCCAATTCGTCGTTTGCTTTGCGGCATCGGAAATCGTCTTCAGATTCAACCGCCGAGCATCATCGCCGCGAACCAGAATCACGTAGGTGTTGTTGAATCCCAGCGGCGAAAGCATCGTTCGCCCAGTCGCAGCATAACTGGCGGCGACGCGCGTGTTGACTTCGTTGCTGTCCAGCAGAACCGGTTGCTTGAAAACTGCCGTCAGCGCCGTGCCCGTGTATTCAACGTAAAGATCCAGGTCGCCCGCCCGCATTGCCGTTTCGCAAACCAGCGTGTCGCCTAAATTGAGTTTGCGCTGAACTTTCAGCGCGGTGTTTTGTTCGATCAACTGCGCCAGCATTTCGCCCAGGATGACTTGTTCTGTGAAGTCTTTTGATCCGATGACGATGCGGCCTGCGGAACGTTCCGACCAAAGCAAGCCACCCACCAACAAACCCAGCGCAACTAAGCCCGCCGCAGTCAACAAAACGAACTTTGACGTTTTGCGCGACGAGCGTTCCGGCGAAAACCAAGATTCAGTTTTACCAAGCAGAAAATCGGCCAGCAGCGCTAACGCTGCCGCCGGAATTGCTCCGGCCAGAATCACTGTGCTGTCCACACTGGCGACACCGCGAAAGATGTATTCGCCAAGTCCGCCTGCGCCAATTGCCGCCGCAATCGTTGCGGTGCCTACGCCAACGACGGTTGCGACTCGAACGCCAGCCAGAATGGCCGGACGCGCCAAAGGCAATTCAACTTGAAAGAGCAATTGTCTATCGGTCATTCCCATTGCCAATCCGGCTTCGCGGACAGCAGGATCAACCGACTTCAACCCACTGACCGTTGTCCGCATCACAGGCAGCAGTGCATACAGCGTCAATACGATCAAAGCGGCTTTTGCTCCGATGCCTCCGACGATCGGCAACGGAATCAAAAAGCCAAACATCGCCAGAGAAGGAATCGTCTGGACGACATTCGCCAACCCAATCAACGGATTCCCCAAGCGCGGACGGCGATACGCCAGCACGCCAAACGGGACTCCAACCGCCACAGCAATGCCGGTTGCCGCCAACACCAGCGCCAGATGGCGCAGCGTCGCCGCAAGAAATTCGCTGCCGTGATTGAGCCAGAATTCAAACAAACGCATAAGCAAAGGATGAAGTATGAATGCGGAATGATGAAAGAGATCACTTCATCATTCATCCTTCCGCATTCATCATTTTGGGCAGAGCATCAAGGAAGATTTTGACTTCGGGATTGTTCGACCGCGCGATTTCGCTTGGCGGAGCCAGCGCCGCCAGCTTGCCGCCTGCCAGCACGCCAAGCTTGTCGCCCAGCGCGAAGGCTTCGCCCATGTCGTGGGTAACGCAAACAATCGTTTTGCGAACTTGGGATTGAATGCGATGAAATTCGCGGTGCATTTCGGCGCGCGTCAACGGATCAAGCGCGCCAAAGGGTTCGTCCATCAACAGAATCGGTGGATCGGCTGCCAGCGCGCGCGCCACGCCAACGCGTTGCCGCTGGCCTCCGGACAATTCACGCGGAAATCGATCGCGGAACGTTGCCGGTTCCAATCCAACCAGTTCCAGCAATTCATCTACTCGTTGATTGATTTTGGCTTCGGGCCAGTTTTCCAGGTGAGGAACGACAGCGACGTTTCGCCCGATGGTCATGTGCGGAAACAAGCCGACTTCCTGCAGCACATAGCCGACACGGCGGCGAAGCTTGATCGGGTCCCAGTCGGTTGTCGCGCGGCCTTCGATGCGGACGGTTCCGGCTTGTGGCAGCAGCAAGCGGTTGATGAGTTTCAGAATGGTTGTCTTGCCCATGCCGCTACGTCCGACCAAGGCCAGCGTTTCGCCGCTGCCGATGCGCAGCGAAAAATCGTCCAGAATCGCGGCACCGCCGGTGTGATGAAACGTGACCCGGTCAAATTCGATTGCGGATTCTGGCATGTTGAAAACTCATCAAGCGCCAACTGGAGTTCCGCATTTGCTGCAAAACCGTGATGGGCGATTGACTGTCGTGCCGCAGTTTGTGCAAATCAAGGTCGTCGGTTCCGGCGGCTGCGGAGGTTCATTGAATTGCGGAGGCGGCGGAAACGATTGCGGCGCGTAATTGCTGGGATATTCCGGTTGCTTGCTGCCTGTAAAACTGCGCGCTCCCTGCATGCCAAACACGTCACGATATGCAACAGCGGTGATCGTGAATTGCAATGGATAGGTCACCAGCATGCCCACATAACAGGCGAACTGTCCCAGGCTGGCAAGCAAGGAAACGACAAAGGCGAAAAGCGCAAACATAAACCAGTTAGCCTTGGCCGCTTCATAACTGGCGCTCAAGGCGTCGCCGATGCTCAGTTCGCGTTCTACCACTAGCGGCACTGTGAAAAACAGAAGC
>CAZXHW010000700.1:0-4615 GCA_964639915.1 uncultured Heliomicrobium sp. | reverse complement strand
GTTCCGCCACGGCTTTTGTGTAATCTGTCAGCGCTCGAAGTTCCCTCCCTCTGGCAGCGGAAAGCGCATTCTGGCGATCAAGCACAAAGAAGTTTGTGGATTGGCCTGCGTCGAATTTACGCTGTTCGCTCTGGTATTGAAGTTCGGCATTTTCACGTGAGCTTTTGGCCGCTTCGACGCGGCGCTTGGCGGTTTCGACGGCTTGGAGCGCGTTGCGAACTTCGACCTGGATTAGCTGTTCGATGCGCTGGCGCTGGATGTCAATCTGTTTGCCTTCGGCCAACGAACGGCCAAGATTTGCCTGAGCCGTGCGGTTACGAAGCGGCAGGTTGATATTCACACCGACGCGCCAAGTGCGAAATTCGTTCTGAAACAGATTGCTCAGACTTTGGCCATTGCCTCCCAGTAAAAAGTCAGGAATTGGAGTGCTGGTTGGCGGCGGCAGTAATTGAATCAAAGGATTTGGCGCATTGGATTGCAAATTGACGTAGCGAATCAATTGGTTGAGCCGATCCGTGGTTGCGGCGTTGGATGCCGTAAAGAAATTGCCATCCGTGCGCTCTTTTCCAGCCAGTCCAACCGCGCCATAGCTAATCACAAAATCAATTTGCGGCTTGGCCTGGTCGCGAAAGAATTCCGTATCAATCTTGTTCAAATCGCCGCGCAACCTGAATTGCTCCATCTCCGGGCGATTTTGCATTGCCAGCCGCGCCGCATCTTCCAGCGGCAATCCCGCATTCGAATCCACTTGTGGCTGTTCTACCGGCACAAGCTCCGAATTCCACATTTCGGTTTTATCCGGCTGAAGCATCAAAACTTTGAGCGCATTTTCCGCGCGCTGAATCGCTTCCAGCGCAGCTTCGGATTCGTCATTGCGACGCTCCAGTTCCACACGCGCCGAAATGATGTCTGCCGGAGCCAGTGTTCCGGCCTCAACTAAACGCTGGTTATGCTCAAGCTGTGTGGTCGCCAATCCGACTGATTCACTTTTGATTTCCCTGTCGCGGCGAGCAAATACCAGTTCCCAATAAGCACGTTGCACCGATGCGATGATTTCAACCGCACGCTGGCGAAACTGGCTGTCGGATATATCCAGCCTTTTTTTGGCCAATTTGATCTGGCGGCGAGCCGGATCAGTTTCGCGATTTTTGAACAGTGGCTGGGTAAAGCTGACGTTGAGCGTGGAAGTAAATTGCGGATTGAGCGAGTTGAACTGGTTCTGCGTTGTTGCGCGGTCATTGCTAAATGTTCCCTGCAAAATTCCACCGTGTTCGCGCAATCGCTGAGTCAATCCGGCGTTTCCCGTAAAATTGTCCGTCAGCAATCCGCCGTTTTCTCCTCCCGCCAGAATTGAAGCCACAGGCACTTTCCGCCGGTCATAATAAAAACTAGAAACGAATGTTGGATCAAAAACCCCTTCCGCCGCGCGAACGTCAAATTCTGTCAGTTGCACGTTCAGCCGTTCGACTTCGATGTCGCGATTGTTTTCCAGCGCACTCAAAATCGCATCGCGCAACGTCAACAAAACGCGTTTCGTAGAATCTACGCCAACTCGCTTTTCCGATTGCGGGTTGCGGGCTGCAGACTGCGGACTGTCTTGTGCTAATGCGAATGCAGACAACAAACAAATCAACCCTAACGATGCCAGCACTATTTTTGCTTTTTGGTTCTTCATATTTCCTTCCCCACGTTCTGCTCTTTCGCTTTTTGGTATACGACCGCCGCTGCCGCCACATCTTCGATGGCAATTCCCAGCGACTTGAAAAGCGTAATTTGCTCTTGATCCGTTCGCCCTTGCAGCTTGCCAGCCACGACATAGCGAAACTCTTTAACTTGCTCCCAAACCAGCAATCCTTTTTCAACCGCCATGACAAATTCGCCGGATTCCAATTTCGCCTGATCCAGCGAATCAACGGCGATGAACCCGGCTCGCTTAATGGCTTCGTCGTCAAATTCCCGGCGTAGAATGGAATTTCCACCCGCCGCGTTGATGTGCGCGCCGGGCTTCAACCATTCGCCAAGCACTACCGGTTCACGCGAACTGGTGATTGTAATGATGATGTCTGTGTCGGCTGCGGCTTCCGGCGTATCAACTGGATGAATGTTGGCGATGCCGAGTTCTGCCGCCATTTGCTGGCAAAACCGCTCACGGTTTTCCGGCTTGCGACTGTACACCTTCACTTCTTCGATTTCCCGAACTGCGCACACGGCGGCAAGCTGGCTGGCCGCTTGCCAACCAGAACCGTACACACCAACAGACTTTGCGTTTTCCCGCGCCAGATACTTTGTCGCCACGCCGCTGGCTGCGCCGGTTCGCATCTGGCCAAGCTTGTCAGCTTCGATGAATGCGAGCAGTTCCCCAGTCACGGCGTCGAACAAGCTAACGTAAAACCTGGCGCCGCTACGCGAAACAGTGTACGACTTCAATCCCAGCAGGCCTTTGAACTCAACGCCGCCGAAAGTTTTGAAACCGGATATCGCGCCGCTCATTGTCATCAAAGTTGAGCCCTGCGCGCGAACCCGTCGCCGAGGCTCGTTTGTGGCCTCGCCAGAAGCCTGAAGCTTGAATGCCGTTTCTACTGCCCAAAGCGCGTCGGGCATTGTCAGCAGTTCCGTGACTTCTTGTTCGGTTATGTAAAGCGCCATGGTTACCCCCTACTAAAAAGGTTCAAAATTGATGAAGCAGCCGTCGCGGATTTTCGACGCATCCAACCGGTCGCGCCGTTCCAGCGTCCAGCAATTCGTCCCCACCAAGTTGAATTAATTGCATCGTCAAACAGCGAATAAGCCACCGGCGTCATTACCAACGTCAAAAGCAAGCACAGCGACTGGCCGCCGATGATCACCACCGAGGTCGAACGGTTAACGCCCGAACCAGGGCCACTGCTGACCGCTAGCGGCATCATTCCCGCAACGAAAGCAATCGTCGTCATTAGGATTGGGCGCAGACGATCGCGGCTGGCTTGGATCAAAGCTTCATGGCGCTCCATGCCTTTGGCGATCAGTTGATTGGTGTGGTCAATCTGCAAAATCGAATTCTTTTTGACCATACCGAACAACACCAGGATGCCCAGCAGCGTGAACATCGTCACCACCTGGTTAGCCATAATCAGTGACAGTAATGCGAACGGCAGCGTCAACGGCAGGGACAGCAGCACCGTCACCGGATGGATGAAGGATTCGAACTGCGCTGCCAGCACGATATACATAAAAATAAACGACAGAGTGAAAGCCAGAATAAAGCCACGCCCTGTTCGCTGCGTTTCTTTCGAATTGCCACCTTTGGCGAACACGTAATCCGCTGGCAGCTTCAATTCGCTGGCAATGGCTTCGAATTTGGTGGCTACGGCGCTCTGGGCCACACCGGGCTTCAGAAAGGCATAAAGTGTGACGCTTCGCTGGCGACTGGAACGTTCGATCAAAGTCGGCCCGGAAGACTCTTCCAGTTTCACAATGCTATCTAATCCGACGCTTCCTAGCCGCGAGGAAGGCACGTTAAGCTGACTGATGCCAACCGCGTTCTGACGGAACCCTTCTGCCGCCCGAACGTGGACTTCGTACTGTTCGCCACCTTCGTTGTAAGTAGTGATCTTGTCGCCGCCGACCAATAATCGCAGGCTCTGCGCGACATCAGACATATTGACACCAAGTTCAGCAGCTTTTTGGCGGTCAACTTTTACGCGCAGTTCCGGCTTGCCCAGAATCAGCGAAGAGTCCGCATCGGCCACCCCCTCAATCGCCTTCAGTTTTTGTAACAGAGTGCTGGCGTAATCGTTGAGCTTATCCAAATCCGGGCCACGCAATTCATAGTTGATCTCAGCATTCTGCGCGTTGCCGCCGCCGCCAATGGCAGCAACGATGCTAACGGAAGTCCGCAAATTGTCTGCGGCAAATTTCGGCAAGGCCTTTTCGCGAGTCATCGTCATCAAATCGAATTGCGTAAGCTTTCGCTCTTTCAATGCGGTCATCTTGACGTAGATCTTCGCAAGGTTGAGTTCTTTCTGTTGGTTATCGCCGACGGTGGTGATCGTGTAATCAATATGCGGCAGTTTGCGGATTTCATCCGAAACTTTGCGCGCGATGTCCATGGTGGATTGCAGCGACGTGCCTTCAGGCGCGCGGACAGAAACCTCATATTCGCTCTGATCATCGTACGGGAAGAAGCTTGATCCGACGAATCGCACCAGCACCGCAGTTGAAGCCAGCGTCAACACCGCAACTACAGTCACCACAACGCGATGGTGCAATGTCCAGTTGATCAGTCGAGCGTAATTGTTGTCCAAAATACGCGCTAACCAAGTCTCTTTTGATTTGCCGTGTTCGCCCTTGTTCTTCATATTTTTGAACATACGGGCCGAAAGCATTGGCGTTAGCGTAAAACTGACCAGCAGCGAGATCAGAATAGCGAAGGCCATTGTGAACGCGACGCTCTTGAAAAAGCGCCCGGCGACGCTTTGCATAAATCCGACTGGCAGGAAGATAACCACCAGACTGAGCGTCGTCGCCATCACGGCCATGCCGATTTCTTTTGTACCGGCAATCGCCGCGTCAAACGCGCTGTAGCCTTTCTCTTCTATGTAACGGAAGATGTTTTCCAGCACCACGATCGCGTCGT
>CAZXHW010000699.1:0-4620 GCA_964639915.1 uncultured Heliomicrobium sp. | reverse complement strand
CAAAGCCAATTCGACGCCACGCTGGCTTTGGGCCCCATGGGCTATGCGGTATTTATGTTCTCAAATCCAATGGGCCGATGGGAATGGGAAATGTCGTTGATTCCTGGAGTGTTGAAACCCAATTGGGCATCAACGTCCAAAATCCAGCCTCTCCATTTGGCGGCAGCGCCAACCCGGTAACGAGCAACACAAATCGCGGTCTGTCGGCTAATAAGCTTACGCCCAGCAGAGATACCCAGGCATTTTCCGAAGTGGGTAAGCAGGGGTTTGGCGATATTGATATATCGGACGATGGCAACACGCTCTTTTTCGTTAATCAATATGACAAGAAGCTCTATGGTTTCGACATAACGAACTACAACCCGACGAATACTGCTACACGGCCGACTGCGGCAAACATTACAGTCAACACCACAATCCCTGATCCGGGCTGTGTGAATGGGGAATGGAGACCTTTTGGCACAAAATACCGCCGCGGGGTCATCTACGTCGGCGGAGTCTGCAACGCGATTACCTCAAATTCGTTAAGCGATTTGCGCGCAGATGTTTATGCGTACAACATTGCCGGAAACTCATGGCAACAGATTTTCGACTTTCCGCTGAGCTATCCCAAAGGTTCTCCAAACAATGGAGAGAAGGGCTGGCATGCATGGACGGATAATTGGAACGTCCTGCGTAATGGCTCAGGTTCCAATATTATCTACTCAGTGCCGATGTTCACTGACATTGAGTTCGATATAGATGGAGCAATGGTATTGGGTTTTAATGACCGTTCTGGCATGCAAACCGGACGGAGTAACTATAGGCCAGATGATTCGTCTACCAGCTTATGGACAGGCTTTGTCGGCGGTGACACACTCCGCGCCTTTTTCAGCAATGGCAGTTTTGTGTTGGAAAATAACGCCAAGGCAGGGCCCACAACTGGCTTTGGGGCAAACAATAACGAAGGGCCTGGCTTTGGCGAGTTTTATGAAGATAACTGGCGTGGGCAAGGACACACGGAAACCACGGTTGGTGGTTTGGCCATTCGCCCAGGATCAGGTGAAGTGGTTGCCGGTTCGATGGACCCGCACGAAAGCAGTATTTGGGCCGCCGGTGTGCGTTTCCTGAGCAATAGCACTGGATTACGCACTCACGCCGTTGCCGTTTACAGCGACAGTGCTGATACCGGTTCAACGGAACTCGGCAAATCCACCGGTGTTGGCGATGTGGAGTTACGATGCGAAGAGTCAAATTACCTGGACATCGGTAACCGCCTCTGGATGGATGCTAATCGGAATGGCATTCAGGATCCGGGCGAAATGCCGATTTCCGGCGCAACCGTACATTTGTACCAGCAGGGCAACACTACAGCCGTTGCCACGGCTGTCACAGCTTCCGATGGAACCTACCATTTCACCAGTGTTGATGCCGACAACAATGGTTCTCCTGACACAGATGTCACATTGACCGACAGTGTTGGACTGGTCGGCGGGACAGGCTTGCTGGCGCACACTAACTACGTGATCAGATTTGATCGCGGTGCGGATTATCAATTTGGCGGAGTGCTTTACGGCAAACGGCTGAGCACAGGCAATGCTGGCGGCGGCACTTACGGCTCGCTTGCGGATTTGCGTGATTCAGACGCGACGTCGGGGAACACATACAGCATTCCCGGCGGCAATTTCCCTGAAATCGTTGTCCAGCATCTTTCTGGCGGAGTACCGACGAACGGCACAGGCGCATACGGTGAAGTGGATCACACGATGGATACAGGGTTCTACCTGGATTACGACTTCGGTGATGCTCCAGACCCGACCTTCCCGACGTTGCTGGCCAGCAATGGCGCACGTCACATCATCGTGAATGGCATTCAACTCGGCGCGGCCATTGACGCGGAAGCCGACGGCCAACCAACCGCAGCCCACAATGGTGACGACAACAACGGAACACCAGATGACGAAGACGGCGTGGTGATTCCAAACCTGATTGCCGGTCAAAACGCAACGATTCAAGTGACTGCCAGCGTGGCAGGACGGTTGAACGGGTGGATTGACTTCAATGGTGATGGAGATTGGAACGATGCGGGAGAGCATGTCTTCAACGATACGGCAGTCGTTCTCGGCGTGAATAACCTGACGGTTTCCGTGCCGTTGAGCGCGACGCAGGGCAATGTCTGCACGCGCTTCCGATTCACCAGCACAACAGGAATGGCAACAACTCCGACGGGAGAAGCAGCCGATGGTGAAGTCGAAGATTATCTGGCTTCGATCATCAAGAACATTTCCGTTGGTAACCAGGTCTTTTACGACACCAACAACAACGGCACGAAAGACGGCGGCGAACTGGGCATCAATGGCGTGACGGTGGAGTTGTATAACGACACCAACATGGACAATGTGCCGGATACAGCTTTCCCGTTGGATGTGAAAACGACTGCGACAGTTAGCGGAAATGCCGGGATGTATCTGTTCACGCAACAGACGAAAGACACCTCGACAGGAGCCACGCTGGCTTCCGCCGTCAATCTGTTGCCGGGCAAATACATCGTTTGCCTGCCAGCATCGAACTTCACCAGTCCTGGCGTCTTGACAGGTTTGTGGAGCAGCGGAACGACCGCCGGAGCCAATGGCACGACGACGGAAACCGCTTCGCCTGATCCCAATGCGGGCGGTTCTGCTAACAACCCAGGCATTGATAACGATGACAACGGTTCGCTTTCCGGCGGACGCGTGTGCAGCAAGTTTATTGATGTCGGCACGAACGAACCGCTGACGGAAAATCCGTATAACAACAATGACGCCAATGTTCCGGACAGCCTGAGCAATTTGACGGTGGACTTTGGCTTCTACGGTCTGAGCGTCGGCAACCTGGTCTTCAATGACAACGGGGCCGGAGCTAACTACAACAACGCGGCATTCGACAGCGGTGAAGCTGGAATTGCAGGCGTAACAGTCAAACTGTACGCCGAAAACGGAACGACGTTGTTGATGACGAAAGCAACGGATAACAACGGCAAGTACCTGTTCCCAGGTCTAGCCGCTGGCAAATACTTCGTCGAAATTGACCGGACAAGCGCTGCTTTGACTGGCTTTGCCAGCAGCAAGGACGGCGCGAACGCGGGCAACACGAATGCGGCGGACAGCGACGACAATGGTCCTTTGGCCAATGTCACGGCGACAGCCGTGCGCAGCCCGCAAATCATGCTGGTTGCTGGCGACAGCACAACCACCGGTGAAAGCGACCAGGCGCAATCCATTACGCCCGGTTTCGGCAATCCGGTGATGACCGACAACGCTTCCACGCCGGATGCGAACTCCAACCTCAAGGTGGATTTCGGATTCGTGCAGATTTACAGCCTGGGCAACCGCATTTGGAAGGACCTGGACAGAGACGGAACCATCAATAATGGTGAAGTCGGTGTGGACGGCGTCACGTTGCGATTGCTGACTTCCCCCGGATTGACGCAAGCCGTGGACATAAACGGTGTAACCGTTGCTGATCAAACCACAACTGGCGGCGGGTATTACCGATTCGACAACATCCCGCGCGGCGATTACGTGGTCGAAGTTCGCGCCACGAACTTCACATCGCCGGGCATGTTGACCGGATGCGTCAGCAGTCCTGCGGACGCGGGCGATCCTGACACGGATGTGGATGACAGCGACGACAACGGTGTTGGCGTAACGCCAAATGGAACCACTGGCATTCGCAGCACACCGGTCACAGTCGGCGAAGGCAACGGCACTGCTGAACCCACAACCGACAACGACCCGGCAACCAACCCGCAACCGGGTGAAGCGCCGAACGGCCAATCCAACCGCACGGTGGATTTTGGCTTCTCGCCCGCTTACTCGCTGGGCAACCGCGTCTGGAAAGACCTCAATAACAATGGAGTCATTGACGGAGCCGAAGTGGGTGTCAACGGCGTGATTTTACGCTTGCTGACTTCGCCCGGCCTGGTTCAGGCGACGGACATCAACGGCACTTTGGTTGCTGATCAAACAACGGCAAACGGCGGGTACTATCGCTTCGATAATCTGCCGGCTGGCGATTACGTTGTGGAAGTCCGTTCGTCCAACTTCACATCGCCGGGTATGTTGACAGGCTGTGTCAGCAGCACGGGCGGCAACGATCCGGACACGGATGTTGACGACAGCGATGACAACGGTTTGGGCATTCAGCCCGATCCGACCAACGGCATTCGCTCGGCGCCGGTCACGCTTGGACCAGCAGTCGGTTCGGAGCCGACGGGCGATAACGATCCGGTGACCAATCCAGGCGTTGGCGAAGCGCCAGATAACCAATCGAACCGCACGGTGGATTTTGGCTTCGTGCCGGTTTACAGCCTGGGCAACCGTGTCTGGAAAGACACCGATAACAGCGGAACCATCAATGGCGTCGAAACCGGCGTGAATGGCGTGGTCGTCAGATTGCTGAATGCGGCTGGCAACCAGGCGACGGATGTCAACGGCACCTTGGTGGCCGACCAAACGACAACGGGCGGCGGTTACTATCGCTTCGACAACCTGTTGGCAGGCGATTACACAGTAGAAGTCCGCGTGTCGAACTTCACGGCCCCAGGGATACTGACAGGCTGCGTCAGCAGCACGGGTGGGAACGATCCCGACACGGACGTTG
>CAZXHW010000698.1:0-4620 GCA_964639915.1 uncultured Heliomicrobium sp. | reverse complement strand
CGATGACGCGCAGGCCGCCGCGTACACGCAGGCCCTCGCCACCTTCGCGCGCGACGATCCATAAATCTCCGGCGAAGTTGAATGCGATATGCGTTTTGCTCAACGACGGGCGCTGCAATAGCAGCGGCGATTCTTGAGCCTGCGCAAAGCTCGCCATAATAAGCATCACACACACACTAAAAATGACTCTCTTCATTGTTCCTCTTTCCAAAAACGAAATCTTCACTTTACCAACAGAATGAAATGCAACCCGGCGAGTAAGCCAGTGCAAGGGCAATGAAACTCTCACGACCTTCGCACTGGCGCTCCTAGCTTATTTCTGTCCGCTTCCACCATTTTTTGCCGACTGACCGCTTCCACTTGCTGCCGGAGCAATCGGGTTGGCTTTGTGGTAATCGGGATACGGCGGACGTTTGTATTCTTTCGGCGGATTTTTCTTCAGCTCTTCCATCAGCCAGTTGACAGCTTTTTCAAGCTGAACATCGTGACCTTCGCGCCAGGCTTTCGGGTCCAAATCCAATTCCACATCGGGCGCGACACCGCGATTTTCAATGTCCCATTTGCCTTCCGGCGTGTAGAACGCGAAATGCGGAGCCGTTACTGAACCGCCATCAATCAGGGTTGGATACCCGCCGATGCCGACCAAACCGCCCCAAGTGCGTTTGCCGATGATTGGACCAATCTGGTAACGGCGGAACAGGTACGGCAGATAATCGCCCCCCGAACCAGAGTATTCGTTGGCCAGCATCGCCTTCGGACCGGGCATGGTGGCAACGGGTTGACGGAAATCGGTGCCTTCACGGCCTGCCCAGAAACTGTTCAGCGGTTTCTTCAGGTAATCCACAACGTAATCTGCCGCGTG
Organism: uncultured Heliomicrobium sp.; assembly: GCA_964639915.1. GTDB lineage: Bacteria > Acidobacteriota > Blastocatellia > RBC074 > RBC074 > RBC074. The sequence goes on along the minus strand of CAZXHW010000698.1, from coordinate 3,758 downwards.
GCCTCCGCTGTTGTAGCGTTCGTCCACGACCGCGCCCTGCTTATCGAGTTGTGAAAAGAAATAGCGGTTGAAGAATGTATAACCGCCTTGAGCCGTGTCCGGCAGGTAGATGTAGGCCAGTTGGCCATCGGACATCTTTTCGACCTTGCGCCGGTTGTCTTCGATCCAAGCCAGATTACGGAGCGCGCCTTCGCTGCCAATCGGAACGACAGTGACTTCGCGCGAGCCTGAACCGTCAGGATTCGGGCCGACTTTGATCGTCACCTGCTTGCCAGCGGTGCTTTCAAACAGGCTGTTGAGGTCGTCCGTGGCTGCCAGATCGCGGCCTTTGACCGCCAACAGGTATTCGCCCGCGACGACATTGACGCCCGGTTGCGTCAGCGGAGCGCGCAAATTCGGATTCCAGTTTTCGCCGTTGAATACTTTGGCGAAGCGATATCGCCCGTTTTCGATTTTGTAATCGGCTCCGAGCAAACCGCCTGCGATACGCTTCGGATCAGGAAGGTCGCCACCCTGAACATACAAGTGACCGACGGTCAGTTCGCCCAGCATTTCCTGGAACAGGTAATTCAAATCCGAACGATGAACCAGGGCTTGCAGGTAAGGCTCGTATTTTTTCTCGGTCGCTTTCAGATCCAAGCCGTGGTAATTCGGCGCGTAAAAGAAGTCGCGTTCGATGCGCCAAGTTTCGCGGTACATCTGCTCCCACTCGGCCTTGGGATCAACGTACACTTCCATATCTTCGGTTCTGATTTTGCCTTCGCCAGGTTTGAACGCAGGCGTGCCCATCGTTGCCGTGGCAGCGATAAACCAGCCTGGAGCGGTTCGATAAAGCGCCTTTTCGCCATTGGACGACAAAACAAACGAAAAGATGTTTTCCATTGCCTTGTCGAGCTTGCGTTTTTCCATGTCGAATTTGTGAATGACGATGCCTTGCGCTCCCTCCGGAAATTCGTACACCCAAAGCAGATTGCCTTTTCCAGCGTCCAACCCGACATAGTTTTTGTTGGGAATCGGCAATGCCAGAATGCGCTGGCTGATGTTGTCAAAATCAATATTGACCTTCGGAGCTTCTTTTTTGTCAGCCGGTTTGGCTACCGCGGCATCCGCAGGTTTCGCAGCATCTGGCGTAGCAGGCTTTGTTCCTTCTCCGCTCGCCGCGTCTTTCTTTTCTTCCGTCACTTTTTCTTCATCGCTTTCCGGTGCCAGCGGTGAAGGCAAATCCTTCCGCAGCAGGGCAACGTAAACGCTGCTCGTTGAACGATGCGCGTAAGCAGACATATCAAAGCCGGAAAGTTTCGGGCCGGTATCCGTGCTGGCCGTGAAGTAAATGTATTTGCCGTTCTTGTCGAAAACCGGCGAAGCGGCATTGCTCATGCCATCGGTGATTTGCGTGGTTTTGCCGTCTTCCAGCGAATGAACGTACACAGCGCTGTAATAGGATTTGAGCGGTTTGGAATACGCCAGCCAGCGGCTGTCCGACGACCAACTGACGCCGGTTCCACCGCCGCCCGCGATCAAAGTGTCATACTTTTTCGGTTGGCCGTTTTCGATATCCACCACCCACAGGTTCAGACGTTTGTCGCTGAAAGCAATTTTCTTGCTGTCAGGCGACCATTGCGGTCCGTAATAAAACGAAGGTTCGAGTTTGATCTTTTTGACTTCGCCAGCGGCTTTTTGATCGCGCAGGTGCAGTTCGTACTCACCGGATTGATCGCTAAAGTAAGCAATCCATTTGCCGTCCGGCGACCACGAAGGATCGCGTTCGGCAACGTTGGTCGTGTTGGTCAAATTGCGGGCGTCGCCTTTTTCCGCGGGAACGCTGATGATTTCGCCACGCGCTTCGAACACGGCGCGCGCGCCAGTCGGAGAAACGGCGACGTTGTTGATCCGTTGACCGACTCTTTCGTATTTCGGACGCACAGCCAGTTGATCCGCGTTGATCGTCACATTGACTTTGCTGCTTTTGCCGGATTTCAAATCGAAAATGTTCAGCGCGCCAAATTGTTCGTAAACAATGGAATCTCCGGCGGCTGTCGCCGCTTTGATGTCCAGGCCTGTGTTGTTGATCAGTTTATTGACGCGTTTGGCTTTGGTGTCATAGCTGAACAGCGTAATCGGTCCTTCGCGATCTGACAGAAAGTACACCTTGTCGCCGATCCACATGGCATTGAAATCGTTGGAATCTTCACGCGGGATTCTTTCAATACTGGAATCGCTCATTGCGGCAATCCAGATGTAAGAAGCCATACCGCCCCTGTAGCGCTTCCAGGCATTGAATCCGCGCGGCAGCGGTTCGTAAGCCAACCGCTGGCCATCCGGCGAAAACGATCCGTCGTGGCCGGTCGGCAGCGGAAGCTCCGTCGCCAGCCCGCCAGCAGCAGAAACGGTAAACAACTTCATGAAGCGGCGCGATTCGCTTGATCGCTCGGAAAGGAAGAGGAGCTGTTTGCCATCGGGCGACCAATTACACAATGCGTCCACGCCCGGATGCGATGTGATCCGCTTCGGCACGCCTCCTGTGGCAGGAATGGTGAAAATATCCGTGTTGCCATCATATTCGCCGGTGAATCCAACTGTCTGGCCATCCGGCGAAAAGACCGGGCTGCTTTCGGTGCCGACGCCGCTGGTTAACCGAGTAGCTTCGCCACCTGCGCGCGGCACGCTCCACAAATCGCCCGCGTACTGAAAGACGATGTGCGTGCGGTTCATGGTTGGCCTGCGCAATAGTAACAATTGCTGCTGCGACTGCGCCTTGCTGCTATCTGAAATCAACACCCCTGCAGCAATCAGCAATAGCAACAAACTTAAAATAGCTTTTCTCATTGTTGTGCCTCGAATTCCTAAGCCCCAACGGGGCGAACTATGAAAGCCCAGTGCAACGCGCTGGGAGCCTACAAATGTTTCCTTTGTGATTGGTTTAATTGCCTCGCGCGCTTTGACCGCCAGCCGCAGGCGCTACGTTTTTGTGATAGTTCGGGAAAGCAGGAAGCTTGTATTGCTTCGGAGGATTCTTCTTCAGTTCGTCGAGCAAATATTCAACTGCCCGCTCAAGCTGCGGATCGCGCCCTTGCCGCCAGGCTGCCGGATCGAATTCGACTTCGATATCCGGCGCAACGCCAGCGTTTTCCACTTCCCATTCGCCATCCAAGCCATAAATTGCCGCATCAGGCGCAGTGTGGCCGCCGCCATCCATCAGGGTTGGAGCGCCAAACGAAGCAATCAACCCGCCCCAGGTCTTTTTGCCGACCAATGGGCCAAGCTTCGATTTTTTGAAATACCAGGGCATGGCGTCTCCGCCCGATCCGGCCAGTTCATTGATTAGCATCGCCTTCGGGCCGTAAATTGCGCCCGCCGGAACAGGAACATCCTGACTGCCTTCGCGGTAGTGAATGTTGCTGAGTTGCTGGCGGCCCAGAAGCTGCACAACATAATCAGCCAGCAATCCGCCGCTATTGAAACGCTCATCAATCAACGCGCCGTGTTTGTTGGTTTGCGAGAAAAAGTAGCGGTTGAAGCTGTCGTAACCACCACCTCCGGTATTGGGCATGTAAATGTAAGCTAGCTTGCCGCCTGAGAGCTGATCCACTTTGCGGCGGTTGCCTTCGATCCAGGCCAGATACCGCAGCCACTTCATGCCAGAACTATAGCAGGGGCTATCCGGGGCCCGGAAACAACAGGGGCCGCAATTGCGGCCCCTGTCTTCGTCACCTGACTAAGCAGTCAATCAGGGAGTCGTCGTGGCAGCCGCGTCAGCA
>CAZXHW010000697.1:0-4628 GCA_964639915.1 uncultured Heliomicrobium sp. | reverse complement strand
TGACCCACACTTGCAAGAGTGCCTCCAACGCTGACGTCTCCGGAATAATGAACCGCAGTCTCGTCGTTCTGTTCAACCAGATTCAAAGTGCCTTGGCCCTTCAAAAAGCCTGGCGCGCCTTTGCCTTCAACGAACATTTTGAAATGGCTTGGCTCGTCAATCTCTTCCAATCGGATTAAGCCGGTGAAGACACCTTTGATAGAACCGATACCGGTCTTCATTGTCATTTTGTAGGAGCCATCTTCGTTTGCGTCCAAAGATTGGCAACCCGGTACGCACCGTTGGAGGATTTCAGGAGAAACAAGAAGGCTGAACAAGCGTTCTCGGCTGGATGTTATCGTGTAGATTCCTTCGATCTTCATGGATGGCTCCTTGTCTAATGGTGTGGCACTACTGTTTTAAGAGAGAATGATACAGGAGGCTAAAATATAGTGAATTTTTTTCGCAGAAACTGCGAATTTTTTGCACGGACACCTAGACAAAATTAAAACCGTATCTATAATCCGTTTCACCTTCCCCATTGCGGTTCAGTAAACATTTGTTCAAGTTGTTGAGATTAACCCCAAAATTTGGAGGTTGTGCCCCATGCGTTGTCAACATTGCAACTATCAGATTTTTGCCTACTCGCGGTGCTGTCCCAATTGTGGTCGTTCTGTCCAAGTGCAAAGTATTCAAAAAGCAGCAGCAGTCAAAGTTCCTCAAACGCGTTTGGATTTCTGGATGGCTGGAATAAGACGGCAGCTTCATCTGACCCCGGTACGCCGCACATCTGCATAAAGTTATTCTGTTTGTGCTGGTTCGCTTTTGTAAAAACGCCTCGCTACTATTGATTCATCATCATAGTGGCGAGGCGTTTTTGTTTCGCCAAAATCGCTGGAATCCTGCTCAATTTTTAATATCGCTCAGGAATTTAGAATAAAGCGTTTCAGTTTGATCTTTGGTCAATTTGCCCGAATGGATCAGGATGCGGAAGCGCAGGGTTATCTTTTGTCCAGGTTCCAGCGTGTAGTTTAACGTCTTCGCCCCTTTGGTAAATTCCTTGGCACCAAACGGGTTGGCAGCAAACAGGCCATAGCCTCTGGCATGCCAGTAAGTAGGGTAGGTTGGATTTTTGGGATGATCGAAAATGCCAATAACCACATCCTCACCTTTGACTGCGCCAGAAAGCGTCATCCACTTGGCACGCGTCCCCCAGCCTTCTTTTTCACCAATTTTGCCTTCGCTGCTAAGGTAAACACCCGCCACACCCGTGTTGTCCATGACCGGAACTTTGGTTGGAACTCCGTTCGCGTCCGTGAAGACTTCTGGTTTATTTGAAGGCTCTTCCAAAGTGCGAGTGACACGAATGCCAAGCGCGCCTTCTTTGGAATCGTTGAAGATCACCTTGTCTTTTTGAGCTGTCAAGGTGATGACGCGATCAATAATTCGAATATCCTTGTCCGCGCGGAAAAAGATTTGATCGTCTTCCTGCATGATTTTCGAGCCGTCCGGCATGATCCAATCCATTGATGCTTCGAGTTCTGCTGCGCCTTTGCCATTTTTGACGACTTTGCCAGAGCGATGTTTGATGGTGCCAAACTTTTCAATGACACCTCTGTCGCGAGTCACGCCTTCGGGCGGCGTGTTCCAGAAATCAACGCCATTGATGTTGCCGTAATTGAACCACGACGAAATATGATGAGGATGATCGGTTCGTTCGCCCGCAACTTTTTCCAGCGGAAAACCGCGCGTAACGGTCGTGCCTTTCGCTGTGCGAAGCGGGTAAAGAATCGGCTTTTTCTGGTCGTCCCAATAAACGTAAGACGTGAACGGTTGGCCATCCACTGTCACGTCATACTGTTTCTTTTCTTTGTTTTCAGTGATTTTCACGGTTTGAGCGCTGACAGCAGTCACCGCCAGCATCAGGACACTCATCGTCAGAAATGCTGCAAAACTTTGCTTCATGATTTATTCCGTTGGATAGGAATCAAAAGGCGGAAAAGTTCGGGAAACTTTTCCGCCTTTTGATGAATTTAAGCAGTCACGACTTTTCGAGCCTTGTCGTCGAAAGTGACCTTCTTGCCCGTCTGAATTGCCGCAATGGTCATGCACAGTGCAACCGAGTGGTTGTAGGCCGCGTTGATGTCGGCATTAGTTTTTTGGTTGCGATCTTTGACGCACTTCATCCAGTTTCGCATGTGGGCAACGGTTTGATTGTCAACGCCCGTATCGGCAGAAGCCACCACACCGCCTTCATCGGCCAGTGTGAGCGGAGCCAGTTGGTTGGGCTGCATTTTCATTGATCTGGCGTGCCGTTCGATCAACCCGCCGTCGGGAGTGACCTTGTTCGTATCCAGATCAAGCGTGCCGCCGTTGGAATAGTAGACTTCCTTGATGAGGCCTTCGGGATTGGTTGAAACCGTCGCATTCGTCTGCCGTGAAGCGTAAAGCACCTGGAAGGCTTTGTCGGTTTTCGGATTGTGGTAATCGAACACGGCCGTCATCGTATCCCAGTTCGTGCGTCCGTCTTTCCACAGGTACAAACCTCCGTTGGCGACAACGCTGCGCGGGTGCGGAATTCCCGTAAACCAATGCACGGTATCAATTTGGTGAACCATCCACTGATCCGGGATGCCGGAAGAGAACGGCCAGAACAACCGGAATTCCAGGTGGTGGCGCGGGTTGAACGGCAGTTTCGGGTCACGGTTAATCAGAAAACGTTTCCAGTCTGTGTCTTCCTGCTTCATCAGCGGCACCACATTCGGACGACGCCAGCGGCCAGGCTGGTTCACGTTCCAGTTCATTTCGGCCATGACAATGTCACCAAACTTGCCGGAATCCAGATATTCTTTGGCGCGCTGGTAACTCGGCGTTGAGCGGCGCTGTGTGCCCACCTGGAAAACCTGTTTTGATTTGCCGATGACGTCCAGCGCTTCGTTGGCATCGCTGATAATGTTGGCGAATGGTTTTTCGGCATACACATCTTTCCCCGCTTTGACGGCTTCGATGGCGTGGTAGGCATGCTGAAAATCTGCCGTCGCGATGATCACGGCATCAATATCTTTCATCGCATAAAGCTCGTCGTTGTTGCGAGCCAAGGCGATTTGTGGCGCTTTGGTTTTGTATTTTTCGTTATTTTGAATTTTCGCGGAATTGGTTTCGCGGTGATGTTTCCAAATATCACTGATTGCAACCAGTTCGAAGTCAAGCTCAGCGGACTGGCTGAAAAACGCCGGAACCAGTGATCCCATCATGCGATCACCCGCGCCGACGATGGCGGTGCGGACTTTGCCGTTCGCGCCAAGAATCCGATCGTAGCTGTACGCTGGCATGCTTGTCGCAGTCAGGCCCGCAGCAGCAACCGAAGTGGTTTTCACAAAATCTCTGCGTGATGTCTTGCTCATTTTGTCTCCCATAAAAGTTGGCAGTTCGCCACTCACAGTTCGCAGCCAGAAATCTTTCTTTGAACGGTGAGTGGTGAACTATTTCAGGTAACGGTCAAACCATTCCCAGATTGCGGGGTAGTTCTTTTCAATGCCCGGCCAGTAAGTGTGTGGCCCGCCGGGTTGAATCGTCAGTTTTACAGGCCGCTTCAGCTCTTCGTATTTAGCCTTCAGAATTTGCGATTGTTGAACCGGCACAGTTTTGTCTGCATCGCCATGAACCAGAAACAGCGGCGGCGCTTCAGCGGTCAGGTGGTAAACCGGAGAAACGGATTTCAATTGAGTTTCCAGGTCAGTGATCTTGCCAAACATGTCTGGGAAGAGTGTTGGCCTGACCTTTTCAACCATTTTGTAGCCGTTTTCACCACCCCAATTGATGAAATCAACTGGAGGAAACCAGGCCATGATCGCCTGCACGCGGCTACTGATTTTCTCAATTGGCTCTTTTGCGTCAGGCTTTCCGTCATCCGCAGTAAGCGCCGCCATCAAAGCCAGATGGCCACCCGAAGAACCACCGACGATTCCCAGCCGGTTCGGATCAACCCCATACTCTTTTGCATGAAGCCTGACAAAACGTACAGAGCGTTTAATGTCGCCGACCATTTCCGGCACAGGATACCGAGGTGTGCTGCCGTGACGAACCAGAAAAAGCGTAAAGCCGCCATTTAGCAATCCTTGCGCCCAATGTTGCCCGCGCAGCAACGCTTCTTCACTGGGGATATCTGATTTCTTGGACTTCCAGCTTCCGCTGACAATGAGTATGACGCCGATGTTCTTTGGCTTGGTTTCAGGAATCATTACGTCCAAGGTCAAAGCCAGCCCGTCTTTGTGGCCATAAACCACGTCTTCGACGGTGCGACATTTTACCGGCTCAAGCTTGAAGTCATCGGCCTTGGCAATTGAGATAATGTTAAGCGCAACGAATAAACCGATTGTTATAAATTTGTGCTTTGTCATTCTGCTAATCAACATATGCCCGGAGCATCAGCGCAAATCTGCAAACAAGCATCTCGAGCAAAATTGTAAAGGTTTGGATTCAAGTGAATTGGTCTAACAAAATCGTGAGAATTATAAGCTCAGAAAGACCTGATGTCAGCCTCAGGCAGCATCGCTTTGCCAATTCATAAACAAAAAGCGCACGGTGAGCGGTTTCTGCCCGTCATCGTGCGCTTTTTGTTATCGAATCGCCGAGCTTTCTATTTCAGC
>CAZXHW010000696.1:0-4641 GCA_964639915.1 uncultured Heliomicrobium sp. | reverse complement strand
CGATAAAATCGCGGACGGGCTTGGTCGCCCCATCGGTGATGAAGTTATGGGCTTTTTGCGTCAGCTTGGTAAATTGCAAGAAATCTGCGTTCATCATCAACAGCGGGAAAACATTCGTGCCCCAGATGATTTGCACCAGTTCCAAGGTGCTGATCGAATCTTCATCTGTGCTGTCGTCAGAATTGATCAGGTTCGCCAACTCCGCAGGATTGGAAACGCTGGCCAAAAGCGTCAGCGCTTTTTGAAGCTGAGGAATCTTGTTCAGATACGCGTGGTACATATCCACGATGTATTGATCCAGGTTGGTGTACGTGTCGGCAACTTTTTTTGCGGCGGCAAAAAATTCCTTAAAAGTGGTGGTATCCAGAACCTTGCCAGTCAATTCCTGGGACCATTTGTGAATGAAATCATTGGTCATTCCGCTTAGCTTGGCTTGCAGCTTGTCCAGCGAATCGAACTCCTGCGCTTTTTTGAAATAACCAAGCACAGTTTCAGCGTCGGAACCAATCAATCGTGTTAAAAATTCGTCGGCGCTGCGCGGCAATCCGTTCAGCTTTGCTGAAGAATCCAGGTTGAAATCGGCCGTGAAGTTGAATTGCGAATCGCGGTTTTTGCGAACGACAAACCGCACCCAGCCGTCTTCTGCGCCGCGTCGGGCTTCGATGCTGAAATCACCCGCAAGCTGGTAGCCGAACGAAACTGCCGCCATCGTCCGTAACGCGTAATCCAGATCAAGCTGCAATTGATTGACGTCGAACTTCTGCGACCCCGCCATTTCAAAGCCCCACTTCAACCCGGCATTCAGCTTCAGGTAGCCGCCAAAGCGCGTGGCAATGACTTCGCCTTTGGCGGGCAGTTCGGCGATGGAATCAATCTGTTGCGGCAACCGCACGCTGGCGAACAGGTCGCCAAGAATTTCCGCTGCGGACTTTTCAGCGCTGTAAAGTTTCAATTGTTCGTACGCCACGTTGCCGCCCGCGCCAATGCCGAACGTGGCCGAAAGCGCTCCGGCGGGAAAAGGGATTGGAGCGCTGCCATCGGCTTTGACATCGCTTTGCGCGTTGAACAGCAATCGAACGTACAGGTTGCCATCGGTCAGCGTGTCTGTCAGACCGTATAAGGTCAAAACTTTTTCGTCATCATCATCTTCGCTTTGCTTCGGCCAGATCAGGTGAATCTGGTTGGCTACGTTGGCGCTGACGCCCAGCTTCATTCCAGCCTTGCTGCCAAACTTGAATTTTTGATTGTTGTTCAGGCTGAAACTGACGTCGGCGATACGATCCACATCCGGGGAAAATTTGCCGTCGTTGGCCAATAGCTTTGCCCAGAGATTCTGATCGCTTTGCAATTCAAACTGGCCGTCGCCTGACAGGAATGATTTTTTGAAGGTGTCGCTGTTAATCAAAAAGATGTTTGGAACTGATGGCATTTGATTCTCTCCTTGACCGAAATTGATGATTTGCCCAGACTGCCGACGAACTTTGCCAGAACCAAAATCGAAAGGCGAACGATTCCGTTGAACAAGATGCTGAAAATCTGGGGCCGCCGATTGGTGACCATCACCGGTTTTGTGCTGGCCTGGGTGTTGGTTGTTTTCACGTTGCCTGCGACTTTATTGCTGGCGTTCGTGGTGGATGTGTTTCGCCGAAACCGGCTGGCTACGGTCAGGGCAATGTTGATGGTCGCCGTTTTTCTGTGCTGTGAAATCGTCAGCCTTGTCGCCAGTTTGCTGATTTGGTTGTTCAGCTTTGTCTGGGCGGGCGGCGATCAAGAGCGATATGTGCGCTGGAATTTCAATTTGCAGCAATTGTGGGCAAAAATCTTGTTCGACTCTGCCCGGAAAATCTATCAGTTGAAGCTGATTGTGACTGGCGACCGCATTGAAACCGGGCCGATCATTGTGTTCATTCGCCATACCAGTCTGGCGGACACCATGTTGCCAGCGGCGCTGTTTTCGCGGCGGCAAGGAATAATGCTGCGTTATGTATTGAAGCGCGAATTGCTGTGGGATCCATGCATTGACATTGTGGGCAATCGCATTCCGAATGCGTTTGTCGAACGTGGCACCGGCAACATTGCCGGAGGCGTGGCGGTTGTTCAGCGATTAATGACCGGGTTGACCGAAAGCGACGGCATTTTGATTTATCCGGAAGGCACGCGGTTTACGGCGGCAAAGTTTCAGCGCGCGCTTGCCAAACTGGCGGAAAGAAACGATCCAGCCTTGTTTCAAAAAGCCAGTGCGTTGCGACATGTATTGCCGCCGCGATTGGGCGGGCCGCTTTCAATTTTGGAATTGAATGAAAACGCGGACGCAGTGTTTTGCGCGCACGCAGGCCTGGAAGTCGCCACCACCGCCAGCGATTTGCTCAGCGGCAAACTGGTGGGCCAGACGGTTCGCGCGCATTGCTGGCGCATCGCTTTTGCAGACATTCCGCGCGATCGCGAAGCGCAAATTGATTGGTTGTACGAACACTGGGCAAAAGTTGACGACTGGGTTGGGAAGCAAACCTTATGAATGTTTACGCCATCACGCCAATTGTTATTGCCATAGCCTTATTCCTACTTTGGCTGTTGAGCTTGAAGTTGAAAGACGCAAGCATCGTGGACATTTTCTGGGGCTTGGGCTTTGCAATGGTCGCCGTCACTACTTATTTGGCGACAGATGGTTTTGCCGGACGCAAACAGTTGATAACAGCGTTGACTATCATTTGGGGAGTTCGGCTGGCCTGGCACATTGGCAGCCGCAACATCGGCAAAGGCGAGGATTATCGTTATCGGGCGATGCGTAAAAAGCTGGGAGCCAGATTTCCGCTCATCAGCCTGTTTTCGGTTTTTCTGCTGCAAGGTGCGTTGATGTGGCTGATTTCCTTGCCGCTGCAAGCTGCGCAAATTCCCGCGCAGCCGGATCGGTTGACGGTTTGGGATTATGCCGGTTTGCTGGTTTGGATTGCCGGCTTTCTGTTTGAAGCCGTCGGAGATTTGCAATTGCGCCGGTTCAAATCCAATCCGGCCAACAAAGGCAAGCTGATGGATCAAGGATTGTGGGCATTCACTCGCCATCCGAACTATTTTGGCGACGCGTTGTTATGGTGGGGATTTTATCTGATTGCCTGCGCGGCTGGCGCCTGGTGGACGGTGTTCAGCCCGGCGCTAATGACGTTTCTGCTGCTGAAAGTTTCCGGCGTGGCGATGCTGGAACGCAGCCTGACGAAAACCAAACCGGAATATGAAGCGTATGCGCGACGAACCAATGCTTTTTTGCCGTGGTTTCCGAAGACTCAGTAACAGGCGGGAGAATTTCCCATGAACCAGCGATTACCAAAAACTTTTCTGATTGTGTTGTTTGCTGCGATCTTGATTGGGATGTTGTGGGTGACGATCAAAGCCAGTTTGGTCGAAAGCGTCTTCAGTGTCGGGCCGCGTGTCTGGCCAGAGCCGTGGTGGGTGGCGACGTTGTGGGATGCCTACTGCGGTTTCATCACGTTTTATGTCTGGGTGTTTTACAAAGAAACCGGTTGGCTGGGGCGCGTCGTCTGGTTTGTGCTGGTGATGTGTTTGGGCAATATCGCTATGTCCGTATACGTTTTGATCCAGCTTTTTCGTTTGCCTGCCGAAGCGACATGGGCAGATTTGCTGCTGAGAAAACAATGACCCGAAACCAACAACTTGGCACATGGTTGCTGCTGACTTTTTTGCTGGCGATTGCTGCGTATCGCTGGCTGACCCTGCCGCAATGAAATCCGAAACAAAACAACCTTTAATTGCCGTTGTCGGGCCAACCGCTTCCGGCAAAAGCGATCTGGGGATTGCGCTTGCGCATCGCTTCAATGGCGAAATCATCAACTGTGATTCGGTGCAAACCTATCGCGGCATTTACGTTGCCACAGCCAAGGTTCCGCCTGAAGAGCAGCAGGGGATTCCGCACCATCTGATTGACGTTGTCGAACCGACATACAACTTGACGGCAGTTGAATGGGCGGAGCGGGCAAGGGAAGTCATTGCGGACATTGAAGCGCGCAACAAACTGGCTTTGCTGGTTGGAGGGACAGGGTTTTATCTGCGCGCGCTGACGACGAAGTTTTTCGATTCGCCGGAAATTGACGAAAATCTGCGGCCACGGTTCCAGCGCATTCTGGAACGTCGGGGCGTCGAACATCTTCACCGAATGCTGGCGAAAGTTGATCCGCCGCTGGCTGCAAAGTTTGCAGCAAAAGACTGGTCGCGTGTGATTCGCGCACTGGAAGTTTACTTTTCTTCCGGAAAGCCGCTTTCGGAATGGCAGGCCAACACTCCGGAAGAACCGACCGAAGAAGCCGCGCGGATGTTTTATCTGGTGTTGGAACCGCCGCGCGAAGCGCTTTACGAGCGCATCAACCAAAGAACGGATTTGATGGTCGAGCGCGGCTTGTTGACGGAAATCCAAAATCTGATTGCTTCAGGCGTTCCGCCCACAGCCAAGGCGTTCAACGCACATGGCTACAAACGCTTTGTCGAGTATTTGCTTGGGCAGCGAACTTTGGAAAGCGCCATCGAGCAGATGAAGCTGGACACACGCCATTACGCCAAACGCCAGTGGACCTGGTGGCGCGCTCAAGCACATACGTTCTGGCTGAAAGGCTTCGGTTTTGAGCCGCAGGTGAT
>CAZXHW010000695.1:0-4650 GCA_964639915.1 uncultured Heliomicrobium sp. | reverse complement strand
ATCAGATTGTTATTTTTAACTTTCACTCTTTTATCACTCACCTCTTTCACCACATTAGCAGTTTCGTCGCAAACAGGAGTGTCGGGAACCGTTGTAGATGCGAACGGCGCAGCAATTGCTGGTGCGCAAGTCGAATTGGTCAGCCTTACAACCAACCAGCAACAAATGGTAACAACCAATGCCAGCGGAGAATTTCGGTTCGACAATTTGCCGGGCGGAGCGTATCGCCTGACAGTGAAGAAAAACGGCTTTGCCACGCTGCAACGGGAAGTTGCGACCGACATGGCGAAATTGAATCTGGTCTTGCAGGTTTCAGCGGTAACAGCCTCAGTTGAGATTGCGGCGGAAGCGTATCTCGTCAGCGAAGGCACGACAGCAACCAAGGTGAACGCCTCGCTGCGCGACATTCCGCAATCGGTGCAGGCTGTCAATCAAAACCTTTTGCGCGACCGCGCGACGTTTACGCTGGCCGAAGCAGTGACGCAAAACGTTGCGGGTGTGACGCGCCACACGACGGACTTGACCGGTTCCGGCGCAGGCGACTTTCTGCGATTGCGCGGGTTTTCCGGCAGCTATAACAACAGCTATTTACGCGACGGGCAGAAGTTCGCCAACTATGGCGCGACGGAGATGGCCGACATTGAGCGGGTCGAAGTCCTGAAAGGCGCGTCCAGTGTGCTGTATGGACGTGCGGAACCGGGCGGCGTGGTCAACCTCGTTTCCAAAGACCCGCTGCGCGATCATCAGGTGTCGTTCGATTTTACGGGAGGGCGCTTCAATTTTTTCCGTCCGCAAGTGGATGCAACGGGGCGGTTGTTCGGTACAGACAAGCTGCTGTATCGCCTGAACACAGCGTATCAATACGAAGGCAACTTCCGCGATGTCGCGCCCGGCAAGCGCGTTTATGTTGCGCCTGCCCTGTTGTGGAAGCCGGTGGAGAAATTAAGCATCAATGCGCAGGTTTCGTACTTGCGCGAAGTGCGTGGCGGCGATGCCGGATTGGTTTCGGTCAATGGCCACCCGGCGGATGTCGAGATCAGCCGCAGCTACGGCGAGCCATTTAATCGCGCCTATCAACAGAATCGCAACGGCGGCATTCGCGGGCGCTACGATTTCAACGACAAATGGTATGCACAATCAGCTTGGCGCACGCAGTATTTTGATTACAGTCTGTTTATGGCTTTCCCGGCGTTTTTCGGCGGGCCAGCGGTAATGCCGGATGGCAAAACCATCATCCGTGACCTGGCTTCAACAGATTACACCGAACGTTGGAACTACTCCGACTCGAATGTGGTTGGCAGTTTTTCCACCGGCAAGGTACGCCACAATATCGTTGCCGGAATTGAGTACGGTCGTCAGAACGGCGTGTACCATCACGATTTTTATCTTGGCTATATTCTTGGCGCATTCGGGTTTCCCACCACCGATGTGTACCGCCCAACGCCAGCCATCAGCTTTGACGCCGCGCAGCAATTTATTCGCACTGTGCAGGCGTTTGTCTTTCCTAGCTATTTCAAATTGCGGGTCAGTGCGACTGGCGCGTATGCGCAGGATTTGATTACCGTCACGCCGAAATTCAAAGTGTTAGTCGGAGCGCGGTTCGATCATTACAAGCAACGCTTTTTTGACGAGCCGACCAACACCCGCACGCCGCTGGACAATCACCGCACGAATCCCCGCGTCGGTTTCGTCTATCAGCCGCACGAAGCAATTTCCTTGTACGCCTCCTACGGCAGTTCCTTCGTCCCGCAATATCCGGGCGCGCAAACGGCTGTGGACAGTCGCGTCTTCAAGCCTTCCGTTGGCGAACAGTATGAAGGCGGCGTCAAGCTGAATGCCCTGAGCGGAAAGATGACCGGAACTTTGTCCTTGTTTCATCTGACATTCAGCAATCTGGTGGTTGCCGATCCGAAAAATCCTGGGTTCTCCATTCAAACGGGAAAACAGCGCAGTCGCGGTGTCGAACTGGATGTGGCTGCGAATCTGTGGCGCGGGCTGAACCTGACCGGCAATTACGCTGCATTGCAGGCAACTGTGACAGAAGACACCAACGCTTCGCTCGTGGGCCGTTTGTTGCCCAACACCGCACGCCACAACGGAAATTTGTGGGCGACTTATCGCTTTGAAGAAGCCAGCCAGTTGCGCGGCTTTGGTTTGGGCGCGGGCGTGCAAGCCGTCGGCAAACGATTCACGAATTTGGCCCACGAAGCGATCCTGCCCGCATTTGCGCGGCTGGACGCGACGGCCTTTTACGAACGCAACGCCAGCGACCACACGCGGCTGCGGTTTGCCCTCAATGTTCAGAATCTGACGAACAAGCGTTACTACGATTCAGCAACGCCGTTCGGCAGCTTCATCTTCCCCGGCGCGCCGATCACCGTTCTGGGATCGTTCCGAATTACTCGACGCTGATCGGGCAAAACAATTGTGACGCCAGTGTTGTGCATAGGCGTCACCGAAGCAGAACGCGAAACAATTTATTTGTTATGTACAGCATTCAACACCGGATAAAACTGGGTAAAGACGCGATCCGTGGCGGCTTTTTGTTGATGGCACGACAGACAGGCGTTGTCGGGGAAGGGCTTGGCCTTCGCCAGCGGTCTGCCTTCCATATCGGTGAAACCGAAATAGGCCCAGCCGCCGGGAAACCGCTTGCTGTCTTTGACGGAGGCTTCGAGGGCGATGAATTTTTCGGCGTAGGAACCTTGCAAGCCCGCTTCGTTTTTCTTGGCGGCTTCGGCGATTTCCAGAATCATCACGGTTCCTTCGGGAAACTTGCCGGTTTTGAGGAATTCACGGTACGACGACGGATTGATGTAAACGTGTTTGATGTCTTCGTCAGCGTTGGCGCTGGCGGGCGCGGGATTCGGCATGTAATTGAGGCCGGTCGAGCTGCCGACGAAAACCCATTCCCGATAGCCTTCCGGCCTGAGCATCGTGTCTTTGCCTTCAAAGACGGCAGCCGGTTTTTCAGCAGGATTGGTTCGTTGTTTTCCCTTTTGGGCCGGGGCTGCGATGGCAATTAGCAAGCACGTCAGAGTGAAGCCAACGAGGGCAATAAATTTTATGAGCAGCGTTAGGTTGCGCATGAGTTTTTCTCCTTGAACGAAATGGTGATCGAGCGCGAGAAGTGCTTTCTCGTAGGACAACAGTAAGCAAGGCGAGGCTAGACGTCTTGCACAAACACAAGCTTCTGGAACAGACACACGGTAACTTGCAGCAGAAAGGAATTCGATGAGTAATTTACCCAACCAGCAACTGCGCGCGGGCCAATATTACGGCAGCGTTGTCCGCCGTCATCAGCTTTCCGGGTTGGTGATGTCCGAACTGAAACACACACAGCCGCGCGCTTTGCCACAGCATTCGCACGAACTGGGGTTCTTTTCGTTTTTTCTCAAAGGCGATTACCGCGAATGGTACGGACGATACACTGTGCACCATCAGCCAATGACACTGATGTGGCATCCACCCGCGCTGCAACATCAGGATGAAGTGGGTGGGCGTGGCTGCCATTTTTTCAATGTCGAAATTGCCGCTTCGTGGTTGGCGCGATTGCAGGACTATCAACGTGTGATTACCACTCCTTTTGTACTGCCAGCGCGCGATACAAGCTGGTTGATGACGCGTTTGTATCAGGAATTCAGCACCGTTGAGGCTGGCAGCGAATTAGCAATGGAAGGATTGTTGCTGGAGTTGCTGGCGCTGATTGTGCGTCAGTCAAAGCAATTGGAAGGTCGCAAACCGCTCTGGCTGCGACGCGTGGAAGCACGCCTGCACGATGAATTCACCGCAAAGCTGACGATGACGGAACTGGCGGCTGAAGCAGGCGTGCATCCCGCGCATTTGGCGGTTGTGTTTCGTCGCTTTCATCACACAACGATTGGCGAATACGTGCAACAATTGCGCATCCGAGCGGCGTGCGATTTCCTGCGACAGAGCCAAACCCCAATGGCAGAAATCGCCTTACAACTCGGCTTTGCGGATCAAAGCCATTTCTCGCGCATCTTTCATCGCCTGACAGGAATGACCCCTAAAACCTGGCGCAGCCTTATTGCAACGAACGGAGGAAGCCATGACGAATTCATTCACTGAATCAACTGCAGCAAAACAACCACCCTTCGCGCATTTTTATCGCGCGGTCTGGCGCTGGCATTTTTACGCCGGATTGTTCGTCGTGCCGTTCATGGTGATGCTGTCGGTAACGGGCATCATTTATCTCTTCAAGCCGCAACTGGATCGGTTGATGTATTGGGACTTGATGTACGTTACGCCGCAAGCGCAAGCCGCCTTGCCCAGCGAACAACTCGCCGCTGTCCGTCAGGCTTATCCCGATGCACAAATCACCGCTTTTCAATTGGGCGCACAAGCGGATCGCAGCTCTATCGCAACGGTCAAACAAGGGCGCGAAACGTTTGTGTATGTAAACCCCTATACCAAACAGGTCTTGGGCGCGATGGACAGCGAATGGAATCTACAAGCCATTGCCGTGAAATTGCACGGCGAATTGATGATCGGGCGAGTGGGGGATTGGCTGATTGAACTGGCTACGTGTTGGGGCCTGGTCTTGCTGGTTTCGGGAATGTATCTCTGGTGGCCGCGCAAAAGCAGTAAGTTGTGGGGCGTCGTGTTGCCGCGCTTGCAATGGAAAAA
>CAZXHW010000694.1:0-4657 GCA_964639915.1 uncultured Heliomicrobium sp. | reverse complement strand
TCGGCGAAGAGTTTGAAAGCCATCTGTCCTTGCACATTGAAGACAATTTGCGCGCCGGAATGTCGCCGGAAGAAGCACGGCGACGGGCGCAGATCAAACTTGGCGGCGCGACACAGGTCAAAGAACTTTATCGAGAACAGAGAGGACTACCAGTGCTCGAAATACTTTTCCAGGACTTACGATTTGGGCTGCGAATGCTGCGGAAGAAACCAGGCTTCACTGCCGTTGCTGTGTTGACGCTGGGACTGGGGATCGGCGCGAACACGGCAATTTTCAGTTTGGTGAACACCGTCTTGTTGCGCCCCCTGCCGATTGTGCAACCGGAGCAGGTCGTGACGCTCAACTTCGGCGTACCCGGACGAGGGGTCTTTCCGTTGATTGGTTACCCCGAGTACACGGATTATCGCGACCGTAACCAGGTGCTGGCGGGTCTGGCCGCGATGGGCGGGGCGTCGGTTGGTCTGAGTAACAACGGCATCAATGAGCGGATTATGGGTTCCTACGTTACGGGGAATTATTTCAGCCTGCTGGGAGTGAGCGCTGCGCTTGGTCGTGTGATCACGCCGGAAGACGACCGCACGGTGGGCGCGCATCCCGTTGCGGTGTTGAGTTACCAATGCTGGCAACAGCGGTTCGGCGCTGATCCGCAGATCGTTGGCCGGGAGCTGCCCATCAGTGGGCGGAAGTTTACGGTCATTGGTGTCGCCCCAAAGGGATTCCGCGGCACGGAACTAGCCTCCACGTCAGAACTCTGGTTCCCGATGATGATGATGCCCGGACTTGAGGTAGGGCGCGGCCCGGTCAAAGGGCGTACAGCTCCCGTGTCTACCATCGGGCGATTGAAAGAAGGGGTGAGTTGGGCACAAGCCGAAAGCGCGCTCAATCTGATTGCAGCGCAAATCGCGCGCGAGTACCCGCAGGCGGAGAGGGGCCAGATCGTGGTGCTTAGCCAGCCGGGTCTGTTCGGCGCGGCGATGCGGCCCGCCGTCTTGCGTTTTACGGCAGTGGCGATGGGGGTCGTCGTGCTGGTGTTGCTACTAGCGTGTACGAATCTGGTGAACATGCTGCTGGCGCGCGCGTCCGAGCGGCACAAGGAGATCGCCATTCGGCTAGCCCTCGGCGCCGGACGGATGCGGGTGTTGCGGCAGTTATTGACCGAGAGTGTGCTGCTGGCGCTCCTGGGCAGCGCACTCGGCTTGGCGCTCGCTTACGGCGCTGTCAGATTAGTGTGGCTCAAGATGCCGGTAATTTTTGGGTTCACCCAGATCGAGTTGCAGATGGACTGGCGCGTGCTGGCTTTCACGCTCGCGTTGTCGCTCCTGACCGGCGTGCTTTTGGGTTTGCTCCCGGCGTTACAGGCCACCCGACCGGATCTGATCCCGGCGCTGAAAAACGAATCCACTCTCGGCGGTTATCGTCGCTCGCGCTTGCGCAACGTGCTGGTGGTAGCGCAAGTGTCACTCTCGCTAGTATTACTGTTGTGCGCGGGACTGGTGTTGCGCGGGTTGCAGCGCGCGCAACAGATTGATCCCGGCTTCAACCCTGAGCAGGCCGTCGAAATCTCCTTCGATCTGGGGATGCAGCAGTACGATCGTGAGCGCGGTCGCGAGTTTCAGCGCCAGGTGCTCGAAAAAGTGCGCAGCCTGCCCGGCCTACAGGCAGCCGCGTTGACTGCGCACCCGCCATTTACCTCCGGCGAAGGCGGTGGGAAAGGCGTCTTCATCCAGGGCAATGAGCCAAAGAACGCTACACAAGCGCCAATTGTGTTGACGACCTCCGTCAGCCTTGATTACTTCCGCACAATGGAAACGCGCCTGTTGCAGGGCCGCGACTTCACCGCACAGGACGACGCTCCAAGCCCCCCGGTCGCGATTGTCAACGAAGCCTTTGCGCGCCGCTTCTGGCCAGGAGAAAACCCCATTGGCAAACTGTTCAACTTTACGACCGGGAAATGGATCGAAATCGTCGGCGTCGCCCAAAGCGGCAAATACTCCAGCCTGGACGGAAAAAACGAGCCGTTTATCTACCTTCCGCTGGCGCAGAACTATGAGAGCAAAGTCACGCTCATTGCCCGTAGCGCAGGCGATCCGCACCTGCTGACGGCTACCCTGCGCAAGGAGATCCATGGGCTGGACGAGAATCTGACGCCCTACGATGTCCGCACGATGCTCGAACACATGGAACTGCCGCTCGCTCCGGCGCGCGCTGCGGCGACAGCGCTGGGCGCGTTCGGTGGGTTGGCGCTGCTGCTGGCCGCCGTCGGCGTCTTCGGCGTGATGTCCAACGCGGTGACTCAGCGTACACGCGAAATCGGCATTCGCATTGCGCTGGGCGCTGACGCAAAGGAAATCGTCAAGCTGATCGTCGGGCAATGCGCGCTGCTGGTGGGAATCGGCATCGGGATCGGGTTAGTGGCGGCCGCATTGGGGACTCGCCTGCTCGCCAGGCTTCTCTTCGGCGTAAGCGCGCTCGATCCCGTGACGTTCGTCGGCGTGACGGCGCTGCTGGCAGCGACTGCGTTCCTGGCTTGTTACCTGCCGGCGCGACGCGCAACCAAAGTAGACCCCATGGTCGCATTACGACAGGATTAGTCCCATGACAATACAGAAACCTACAAATAAAAAATGGCTGTGGATAATGGCGCTGGTTGTTGCATGTCTCTTGGCAGCAGTTGGCGGATGGGTTCTCACTCGCCCGCGCACTGACGACGCCAAAACTGGCAGCTTGACGTCACCAAAGAGCATTGAAGCCAGCAATGTCAAACCGAATGAGCAAGGTGGAAATTCCCAAGGCCGCGATCTCTGCGGTGGCACTGGCGGCATCGGGCAGGTCATCAGTGCGGGAACGAACACCATTACGATTAAGCGAAAGAACGGAAGCACTCTACTTGTTAACCTTACCGATCAGACAACGATAAAAACACCAGCCGGTTCTGCCTCTCAATCCGATTTGAAAATAGGAGACGCGGTGACATTAGTCGGGGATCCAAATTCCGATGGCAGCTTTACTGCAGATACTGTTTTGGTTTGCGGTGGAATAAGTCCAAAAACTTAGCGGGGAGCAGGCGTGGACGCATCCGGTCAGTGCCAATGGCACTGACACTGTACGTACGCAACCAGGACCTGCTGCTCTGCTACGACCTGAAGAAAAGGTAGCTGCTCTGAAACACCATTCCAAGGTCACTCCCCTGTTATCCAATAGCAATCATAACGTTCTTTGCGTATGGCGATTCAGAATCCTGCAAAGATTGGGCCCTATCCGGATTTTCTGGATTGGCGAACTTCACTGTTGTCGGCGTGATAGCGCATAGTCTCCGCTGGAGGCTGATTTCTGGCTGCCGTTGTCGCATCGAGTCAAATTGATCTCACCAGCAGAAAGCATCATTCGGTGCAGACCATTGGACGGTTCAAACCCGGCGTGACCATCGAGCAGTCGCGCAGGGAGATGGAGACCATCGCCGAGCGGCTTCGGCAATTATCTTCGACGACCCAAACTTTACCTACCTGGATTTTCTTGCCAAGCAGGACGCGGACTTCAGCCAAATCAAAATTCTGACACGACGATGTTAATCATTGGGCGAATTCATCGTTTACTTTTCAGTGGCAGACAACCATCAAAAACAATACACGCAGGGAAACTTATGCTGAGCCTGACCGGAATCTCGAAAACCTATCCAGGCGGAGTACATGCGCTGCAGGACATCCATCTAGACGTACCCAGGGGGATGTTCGGACTGCTCGGTCCCAATGGCGCGGGCAAGTCTACCTTGATGCGCACGATTGCGACGCTGCAACAACCCGATGGCGGAACCATCACCTTCAACGGCCTGGACACTCTGCGGGACAAGACCGCACTGCGCCGCACACTCGGCTACCTGCCGCAGGAATTCGGCACATATCCACGCACCTCGGCCCTTACGATGCTCAAATACCTCGCGGCCTTAAAGGGTATCCATGGCAGCCAGCAACGTCAGATCGTGGAAAATCTGCTGGTCAAAACCAATCTGTGGGACGCGCGAAACAAAAGCATTGATAAGTTTTCCGGCGGCATGAAACAGCGCTACGGCATAGCGCAGGCATTGTTGGGCAATCCGGCGCTCTTGATTGTGGATGAGCCCACGGCGGGACTCGATCCGGCGGAGCGGCGGCGCTTCCAGAACATCCTTGCCGAAGTCGGCGAAGAGACGGTGGTGATTCTTTCCACACATATTGTTGATGACGTGCGCGAGCTTTGTTCGCAAGTCGCCATCATGGGGCGCGGACGCATTCTGAACGTCGGCGAACCGCTGCAACTGATGCGGGAGTTGAAGGGCAGGCTCTGGACACAGGTGGTGAAGCGCGAAGAAGTCTCCGACATGCGCGCACACCACACCGTGTTATCCACACGGCTCAAGGGAGGCGCTACAGAGATTCGTGTGCTGTCCGATACGCCGCCTGCGAAGATGCAACCCGCCACGCCTGAGCTGGAAGACGTTTACTTCAGCACATTGATTGCCCACGGGCTCAAAGACAATCTGGAGTAAAACGGATGCGCGCTCTGCTGGAAGTCATCAAATTCGAGATTCGCTATCAGCTCTGCTCGCCCTTCTTTCTTGGCGCGCTGCTACTGTTCGCGCTAATACATTTCATGGCGTTCACTGGCGTCATCAACCTTGACG
>CAZXHW010000693.1:0-4661 GCA_964639915.1 uncultured Heliomicrobium sp. | reverse complement strand
CAATCTCGTGAATGGTCAGAATGTTTGGGTGATTGAGCGCCGAAGCCGCGCGCGCTTCCCGTTCAAAGCGGCGCACCCGTTCGGTGTCGGCGGTAAAGGGCGCGGGCAAAAGCTTCAATGCGATTTTTCGCTTCAGCCGCGAATCTTCCGCCAACCAGACTTCGCCCATTCCTCCCGCGCCAAGTTTTGAAAGGATTTTGTACGAACCGATCAGGCGACCGGCTTTGGATTCAACGGACTCTTCGGCCAATTGTTCTGCGAGAACTTCAGCGGCAAGTTGTACGGCGGGCGTTTCGATGAAATTCGCCGCTTCGGTTTCAAACCCCAGCAGCGATTCCAGTTCGCGGCGCAGGCTCAGATCATCGCCGCAAACTTCGGCCAGAAATGCAGCGCGCTCTGTGGCGTCGCGTTCCAGCGCTTCGCCAAAAAGCTGTTTGATCCGCTCCTGCTTTTCAATCGTGGTCACGATTTTTCCCCGCTAAGTTCACGCAACAACCAAGCTTTTGCCCAGGTCCAATCTCGCTTGACGGTTTCCGGCGAGATTTTCAGAACCTCAGCGGTTTCTTCAATGCTCAGCCCACCGAAGAATCGCAACTCGACTACGCGACTGGCACGCTCATCGGTTTTCGCCATCGCGGTTAAAGCGTCGTCCAGCGCAACCAAGTCAGCGCCGCGTTCGGTTGAACCGGCCAGTTCTTCGTGCAAAGAAACCTGAACGGCATCGCCACCACGTTTCTGGTAATTGCGCGAACGAGCAAAATCCACCAGCACGCGCCGCATCAATTGCGCCGAGACGGCAAAAAAATGAACGCGGTTTTGCCATTGCACACGGCGCGAATCTACCAACCGCAAATACGCTTCGTTCACCAGTGCAGTCGTTTGCAGCAAATGCCCTGCCCGTTCACCGCCCAGATAGCGGTGCGCCAGCCGGTGCAATTCGCCATACACCAGGGGCACCAAGCGTTCCATTGCCAATTCGTCTCCCTGTCCCCAGGCGAGCAGCAATTCTGTGACTTGTTCTTGTGAGGTAGCGGCCATTGAGGGACCTCCGTCAACTTTACGAGGCACTCACGCACAAAAGATTTTTTTCGAAAAATTTTCCAGCCATGACCTTTTTGACCGGAGCTTCGCGCCTAAGCAGACGAGCGCGAATGAAGCGCGAAAGCCGCCGAGCCTGATACAGACCAAAAGCGGCGCGAAATGATTAACCAGAAACCGAAAGCTGACAATCTAAACTTTGGAGAAAATATATGTTTAACAAAAGAATTCTGCTAACCATTGCAACCACATTGTTTATCGCGTTTTCGTTCGCCCCGGCGCTGGCGCAAACCAGCGGCGCTGTGGTGGTCAAACAACGTATTGCCGAACGGATCGCTTCCGGCGAGCGCACACCAGCGATTGAAAGAATCGAAACCGAAGCGTTGCCCCAAACTCTGAATACCGCGCCGTTCCAAGGCGGGCTGACGGACATCCTGACTCGGCAAAAGAACGCGCTGATTGGATGCTGGGAACTGACGTTGAGCTTCAGCGACGGTTCACACGCCACATCCACGTTGAGCGTTTTCCCTGGACGCGCAGACGGCGAAGGAACGATTCTGCATGCGGCTGAGGCTTCATTGTTACTGCCCAATCCGACCAACCCCGAACAAGGTGCTTGGCAACACAATGGCGGATTACAATTTGTTGCTTCCTACAGCGGTTATGCTGTGGACGAAAATTTCCAGGCGCCATTTGGCAAAATCGGTTTCCGCCAGCTCATCACGCTGAATTCGGATCAGGAAAGTTTTTCAGGAAAAGGCAAATTTGAAGTGGTCGAAGGGGCGACAGGAACAATTGTGTTTTCCGACAACATTCAAGTCACTGGCAAACGCATGCGCGCTGTCGCTCCGTAAACAGTACAGTGTCGCCAAGCCCTTACCTCGTGCGGGCTTCTGCATAAACTGCTACATCGCAGGGCAGATTGAAACATCTGCCCTGCTTTCGTTTACAGCCGGCCGGGATTTTTTTCCAGCCACGCCTTGATTTCCAGTTCCTGCTTCAGATCTTTCAAGTCAGCCTGAAATTGGGCGGCGGTTTGATACCGATGGTCACGGTTCTTTTGAAGCGCTTGATTGACGATTTGCTCCAGGCGGGCGGGAGCTTTCAGTGCTAGCTTCGTCAGCGCCACGGGTTGGCGGTGGGCGATGGAAGCCATCACTTCTATGATTTCGTCTCCGCTGAATGGCGCGTCTCCGGTTGTCATTTCGTACAGCACAACGCCGAGGCTGAAAATGTCCGTGCGATGGTCCAGCTCCAAGCCTCGCGCCTGTTCAGGCGACATGTACTGCGCCGTTCCCATCACCATTCCTGGCATGGTGTTCACTTCAACAAAAGTCGTCGCGCTGGAATCGGTCATCATCGCGCGCGGCTCTTCCAGCTTGGCCAGACCGAAATCCAATACCTTCACCAACCCGTCAGGCCGCACCATGATATTTTCAGGTTTGATGTCGCGGTGGCGAACTCCCGCCACGTGCGCTGCTGAAAGCGCACCGGCAATTTGAATCGCAATGTCCAGCGCTTCGCTGAGTTCCAGTTCACGGCTGGTCAGCAATTTCCGCAGCGTCTGGCCTTCGACAAATTCCGTAGCTAGAAAATGAATCGCGTCCACGCGCCCAATTTCGTAAACGGTGATGATGTTCGGATGGTTGGTGGCGCTGGCGGCCAGTGCTTCCGTCTTGAAGCGGCGCAAGCGTTCTTTTTGATTGGCAATTTCGGCGGGCAACAATTTCAGCGCCACTTTGCGACGCAACCGGCTGTCTTCGGCCAGATAAACTTCGCCCATTCCGCCTTTGCCGAGTTTGGAAAGAATTTGATAAGGCCCAATTGCCTGCTGCTTCAGTTTTTCAGTTCTACCCGGCGATTGACGACTGGCTTGCGCCCATTCCGCCGCCAGATCAGCCGCTGGCGCTTCCAGCAATCCGTCCGTTTTTTGCTGCGTAGCGAGCAGCGATTCGACCTCCAGGCGCAACGCCGCATCGGTTCCGCAAGCCATCGCCAGAAACAGGTCGCGCTCGTTCGGCGAACGCTCCAACGCCTGATGGAACAGAGTTTCGATTTGTCGCCAGCGATCAGGTTCCATAAGTTGACAGTTCGCTGTTCACAGTTCGCAGCGTTAGCACTCTGCGAACCGCGAACTGTGAACAGCGAACTACTTTTCCATTTCTCGTTGCAGCCAGGCCTTTGCCAAAGTCCAGTCGCGCATGACCGTGCCGGGCGAAACGGCCAGAACTTCTGCCGTTTCTTCAATGCTCAAGCCGCCAAAAAAGCGAAGCTCGACCATGCGGCACTTGCGTTCATCGAACTCGGCCAATGCTTTCAGCGCGTCATCCAAAGCGACGACATCTGCGGCGCGTACGTCCGAAACGACCAGGGCTTCGTCCAGTTCCACCTGCTGAGCGCCACCACCGCGTTTAGCCATGTGACGGCTGCGCGCGTAATCCACCAGCACCCGGCGCATCTGTGTTGCCGCCACGGCAAAAAAATGCGAGCGGTTTTGCCACTGCGCGTCTTTTTGATCTACGAGTCGCAAGTAGGCTTCGTGAACCAGCGCGGTTGTTTGCAGCGTGTGGCCAGTGCGTTCGCGGCCAAGGTAGCGCCCAGCCAGTTTATGCAGTTCCTTGTAAACCAGCGGCAACAATTCATCCCGCGCAGATTCGTCGCCCTTGTTCCAGGCTTCCAGCAATTGAGTCACGTTTTGTTGAGATGGGTTTGTCATGAGCGGCGCGGATTATACACCCTCAAAAATTTTTTCTCTGACGTTAGAGGTTTGCTTTGATCTTTTCGCGTTAAGGGGTGACGGCGAAAAAGCAGAATGCGCTGCTTCCGCTAGTGAATGACTCAACCGAATTAAGGAGAGAAGCTTTATGAAAACACAAAACAGATTATTCACCATCTTCAGCCTACTCGTTTTGACATTTTCAATCTCCCTTTGTGGTCTGGCGCAAAGCCCTGAACCGCTGACCTTCCTTATAAAATCGCGTGTCAGCGGCAAGGTATTAGACGTGCCCGGCTATTCCTCATCGGATCACGCACAGATTCAACAAATTGCCGACAATGGCGGCCTGAATCAGGAATTCCGCCTGGAGCCGGTCAGCGGCGGGTATTTCAAAATTATTTCACGCTGGAGCGGCAAGGCCCTGGACGTGCCAGACGGTTCAACGGCCAATGGCGTCATCATTCAGCAATTCACCGAACTCAACGGGTACAACCAGCAATGGCAGTTGGTGCAGTTACCTGGCGGATATACCAAAATCGTTTCGCGCTGGAGCGGCAAAGTGCTGGACGTGCCAAGTGGCGACACTGATAACGGCGTCAAAATCCAGCAGTTCACAGATAACGGCGGAACCAATCAGCAGTGGCAATTGATTCCTGTGACAGCGGTTTACAAAGTCGTGTCGCGTCAAACAGGTAAAGTTCTGGATATTCCCAGCTTCGCCACGGACAACCACGCCATCCTGCAACAGTTCACAGACAACGGTGGCATTAACCAGCAGTTCCTGTTTATCCCAAACGCCAACGGGCACTACAAGATCGTGGCGAATTGCAGCGGCAAAGTTCTGGACATTCCCAACGGTTCTGACGCCAACGGAGTCCTGATCCAGCAGTTCACAGATAACGGTGGA
>CAZXHW010000692.1:0-4671 GCA_964639915.1 uncultured Heliomicrobium sp. | reverse complement strand
CCGGCGCGTGTCACTTGCGAAATGCTAACCATTCCCGCAAATGCCGCTGCCGTCACCGGTAACATCACGACCGTTGGCCCCGTCGCCAATGGCTTTTTGACGCTTTATCCCAGCACGGCGGCAAATCCAGGCGTATCAAATTCCAATTACCAGACGGGGCAAACCCTCAACAATGTCTTTACCGTAGGCTTGGGCGCCGGGGATGGCGCGTTCAAGGTATTCTCGCTCCAAACAACGGACGTTGTAGTAGACATCACGGGATACTTTGCGCCTCCGGGAGCGGGCGGGTTGTTCTTCCATCCGTTGCCAGCGCCGGTTCGCTTGCTCGATACACGCGCAATGGCAACGGCCTGCACTACGCCTGGAACACCGATCCCTGCCACCACTGAAGTGCTACAGCAAGGCAATGCCATCTGCGGCATTCCAGCAACGGCGTTGGCGTTGGTTGGAAATGCCACAACCGTCGGCCCAGCAGCACAAGGCTTTATGACCTTATTCCCCGCTAATGTCACAAGGCCTGTCATCGCCAGCGGCAACTATCAATCCGGGCAGACCTTAAATTCGCCGTTTACCGTAGGTTTGTCGCCATCAGGTCAATTCAAGATTTATAGCTTGCAACAAACTGATATGGTGATTGACGTGCTGGGATATTACAGCGCCGACGCTTTTGACACAGTCGGCATCGGCTTGCTGTTTAGTCCGATGACGCCAGCTCGATTGCTAGACACACGTACCGGGCAGCCCGCCTGTTTTATGCCTGGGCTGGCAATTCCAGCCACAACAGAAACGCCTCAAGCAGCGCGTGGAGTTTGCACGATCCTCGCAACGGCTCAGGCGATTGTCGGCAATGCAACCACGGTCACTCCGGCAGCAGGAGGCTTCCTGACGTTCTGGCCAAGCAACGCGACTCGCCCGAATGCGGCCACGACGAATTACGCGGCAGGGGTGAATTTCAACCGGCACTACACGGCTGGCCTGGGAGCAGATGGCGCGTTCAAAATTTACGCGCTGACATCAACACACCTGGTCGTGGATGTCTCTGGTAGTTTCGCGCCGTAAGCAGCCAGCTAGTTTCCTAACTTATTGCAACTAAATAGGAAGAGAGCACCGAAAAGTGCCCTCTTCCTATTTTTAGCTCCTTCAATTGCGGACTCTTTGCTCCGCTACTAACCTAAAGTCACATTTAATTGCCATACCTGCCTCCTATTCCTAACCTACACTCGACAGGGTAATACTTCGCAAAAAGCCGGATAAGACAGCAGAAAATGTAGGACAATCCTGTACAAGCATGCTATAAGACTCAGCGTAAACTTGATTCCGATGGTTGTAGATTTTTCAAAGCTGGGTAAATAAAGCCGGGTAAATGCGGTGAATTTACCGATCTCTCGGTCGCATGTCCTGAATTGTTTTTGATTCTCTCCGTAGACTTTGCAGCCGATTACCTTTGAAATTATTCGCGAATCACGTTTGGAAACAGTCCCCAAATTTGTTCTCCGACCCCACCGGACTAACGCAGTCCTTGAATGGTATTGAGCGATAGCCTCGTGCCACGAACAAAACCCAGACTTACCCATATTGGATCAAACCCAAATAGAGATTTGTGTGGGTTGATGATGAGTAGATAGGTCATTCAGTAAGAACCTGTAGCCAAAAAGCACAAGACGAGCCCTGGCTCTCCTGCTGCCGCAGTCAATATCTCCCGGAGGTTTTTTTGATAATGAGCAAGCCTTTCTATGTTCGCGCAGGAATAACAATTGTGTTATTCGCGCTGGCAACATTTGTCTTCAGCGATTACCGCAGCCAGGTAATGGCGAGTTCGTTTTCGATCTCATCAAAATCCACATCGAACTCAGAACACAAGCAGCCTGAGAATTTTTGCGGCAACACTCTTGCGGAACAAATTTTTGGGAGGTACTCGGCGGCGGAGCTTCTTTCCCCTTCTCTTCTGTTCAGCGCCACTGGCAGTTCCAAAGCGCTTTTCGCGGGATGCTCATCTCCGAATTTTGCGGCAGCCCCTACTTCACCTGAAATCGCAGGCGACAATCCTCATTACGTTGCTATTGGTTATATCAATGCTGATAGTCATTTGGACATTATCTCCACTGACTATGATGCGGATTCGATCACGATCCTTCTTGGAGATGGTACAGGGAATTTCACTATTTTTGGTTCGCCCATTCCTGTTGGGGATCAACCTGTAACCGCCCAAATCGGCGATTACAACAATGATGGCAAACAAGACGTCGCTGTGTGCAACCAGCTTTCCGACAATGTCAGCATCTTGCTGGGAAATGGCAATGGCACATTCACAGCAGCAGGTCCACCAATCGCTGTGGGAGACGCTCCGCGCACAGTCGTAAAAGGTTTCTTTAACGCCGATTCAAATTTGGACCTTGTCACGACCAACGGCGGATCAAACAACCTGACAATTTTGCTCGGCAATGGGAACGGCACATTCAGCACTTCAACTCTTGCCGGCGGCTTTGCTCCCTTTCATGCCGTCGTCGGAAACTTTAACGCGGATTCCAATTCCGATTTGGCGGTCGCCAATTTAGGTGGCGGCACGGTGTCTATTTTCCTAGGCAATGGCAGCGGCGGGTTCACGCAAGCAGGCTCCGAAATTGCGGTGGGCTCATTCAGCTCTTACATTGCGATGGGCCTCTACAATGGCGATTCCAACCTGGACTTGGCAGTCTGCAATCGCCTGAGCAACAACGTGGCCGTACTCTTAGGCAATGGAAGTGGTGGATTTAGCCAAGCCCCAGGATCACCTTACGCCGTAGGCTCTGCGCCGATGGGAGTTGCCACCGGAGACCTGAACCTGGACGGAGTTCTGGATCTTGCCATTTCCAATGAAAATAGCGCCAACACCACAATTTTGCTTGGCAATGGGAGTGGCGGATTCGGTTCGCCCACACCTGTAAACAAAGGGCTGTTGCCCACACACGTGGCGCTGGCAGATTTTAACGAAGATAGCAAGCTGGACATTGCAACCTCAGACGGTGGCAGCGACACCATCACGATTCTGCTCAATACTTGCACGTCCTGCCCATCAATTACCGTCAGTCCGGCGACAATTTCCTCCGGAACGGTAGGATCAAGTTTCAGCGAGACATTTTCCGCCAGCGGAGGAATTTCGCCGTACACGTTTTCTTTGACGGGTACATTGCCAAACGGCTTGACCTTCAGCGCCGCAACACTTTCCGGCACGCCAACGCAAAGCGGCAGTTTCCCCATCGCAATCAATGCAATGGATAACAACGGTTGCATCGGCAGCCGCAACTACACGCTGGTCATCAATTGCCAGACAATCACCATTGACCAGTCCACCATCTTATCGGGTGTTGCAGGAAGCCCGTATAGCCAGACCTTTACGCAAACCGGAGGCAACGGGACCACCACGTTCAGTGTGACCGGCACACTTCCCAATGGAATTACTTTATCCGGCGCGACACTTTCTGGCACGCCGACGCAAACCGGCAATTATCCGATCACGATCACCGCGACTGATGCGAACGGTTGCACCGGCAGCCGGGCGTATACTCTGTCTATCAATTGCCAAAGCATCACGGTTAACCCGACGACGATTTCATCCGGCACTGCCGGAACGGCTTACACACAAACGTTCACACAAACTGGCGGAATCGGCACAACAACATTTGCCTTAACCGGCACGCTTCCCACCGGAATGACATTTTCTGGCGCGACGTTATCAGGAACACCAACACAAACCGGCAGCTTCCCTATCACCGTTACGGCGACGGATGCCAACGTCTGCACCGGCAGCCGCAATTACACACTGACCATCAGTTGCCAAACCAATATCACAGTCAATCCGGCAACGATTTCCTCCGGAATGGCTGGAACCGCCTATTCGCAAACTTTTACGCAGACCGGCGGAATCGGAACCACAACCTTTGCATTGACTGGCACGCTTCCCACTGGAATGACATTTTCCGGCGCGACATTGTCAGGAACGCCGACGCAAACCGGCAGCTTTCCCATCACGGTGACAGCGACGGATGCCAATGGATGCACTGGCAGCCGCAATTACACCCTGGTCATCAACTGCCAAACCAACATCGCTGTGAACCCCGCAGCAATTTCAGCGGGAACGGTAAGCGCAAGCTACAGCCAGACATTCACGCAAACTGGCGGAATCGGCACAACGACCTTTGCTTTGACCGGAACTTTGCCAACGGGATTGTCCTTCACAGGCGCAACGCTTTCCGGTACGCCCACGCAAACTGGCAGCTTTCCGATTACTGTCACGGCGACGGATGCCAACGGCTGCACGGGCAGCCGCAATTACACGCTGGTGATCAATTGCCAAACCATCACAGTCAATCCGGCAACAATCGCCGACGGAACGGTAAACGCGGTTTATAACCAAACATTCACGCAAACCGGCGGAATTGGAACCACCACTTTTGCGCTGACGGGCACATTGCCAACCGGGTTAACGTTTTCCGGCGCGACGCTTTCGGGCACGCCGACGCAACGGGGCAGCTTCCCAATCACAGTGACAGCAACGGATGCCAATGGTTGCACGGGCAGCCGCGGATATACGCTGGTCATCAACTGCCAGAGCATCACCGTCAATCCGGCGAGCATTTCTGCCGGAACGGCTGGAACGGCGTACACGCAAACCTTCACACACAGCGGAGGAAT
>CAZXHW010000691.1:0-4687 GCA_964639915.1 uncultured Heliomicrobium sp. | reverse complement strand
AGGAAGCTCGCCGTCTGATTGCCCGTCAAGCAAATGTAGCTATCGGCAATCGCGCAGCCTTCCGCCACAAAGAACAAGTGGACAAATGACGACAACGTCAAATGCGTGTTCGTGATATTGATCCGCGTGTTCTGTGTATTGCCGCTAGTCGCTCCCGAAGTGTAGATGTTGTAAATCAACACCGATCCGGCTTTTTGATCGCTCGCTTCGGAGGAAGTCGGGAAGATTCCACCAGGACCGACAGGCGGGCAGGTAACCGTCAGGCAAGCCGACGCAGTGCCTTGAACCGGAATGCCGTTGACTGTCGCCGATACTACCGAACAGGCTTGGGAAGCAGAGACAGCATTGTCGGCGATCTGCGCCGTATAGTTGATCGTCACGGTCTGTCCTGCACCAAGCGTTCCCTGCCAAACGATGGAATTGGGGAAAATACTGACCGATCCAGGCTGGCTCACGGCCGTCACGTTATTCGGTAACAAATTCGAAAAGGTTGCTGTAACGGTAACATTGGCTGCCGCGCCAGTGGTGTTGGTTGCAGCGAAGCTTCCACTGACCTGGTTTCCAGGACCGGAACACGCCAGTGGATCCGTGATCGCACCAGCGACGAGCGTTAACCGATTGACCGTCACTGTGAAAGCGCAACTTGGTCCAGCCGTCGTCGAGCAGGTCACGGTCGTTGTGCCGACATTGAACGTGCTGCCTGAAGTAGGTACGCAAGTCACCGTCCCGCAGGTGCCCGTTGTTGTCGGAGCCGGATAGGTCACAGTTGCGGTCGTTCCCGAAGCCCACGCGATCTGGTTTGCGGGAAACGTGATTATGCAACTGATGGGTATTTGCCGTATGGTTGGATCATTAGGCGCTGCTGTCGAAGGATCGTCTGTGACAGCAGTAGTTTCATTGGTTCCGTTTCCATCAGCATCGTAAGAGATGGTTCCCTGATTTGAAACTGACTGACCTCCCGTGCCGACATTGACCGTTGCGGTGATGGTGATAGTTACTGAGCCGCCCAGTAGCGCTAGCGATCCATTCCAGTTGACGGTGTTTCCCGCAGTGTTGGGGGTTCCGGAGCTAGCAGTGGCGCTGATCAGCGTAAGCTGTGGTGGCAATGTATCGGTAAACTCATTACCGGCGTTGTTTCCTGCAGTGCTGGTGCCGTTGTTGGTCAATGTGACGGTGTAAGTAACGGTGGTCCCTTCATTGAACGTACTGGAAGTTGCCTTGGTGCCTGTGACAGCAGCCGCTGCTGCGAACGGCGTGCAAGCGAATGCACGTGGTGTGACGATGATTGACCAGGAATTGAGTGCGCCGGTATCCGCAGCAAATTGGTCTGAAACCAATACTGTCCAGGTTCCCCGAGTACTTGTTCCGTCAAGCCTGCTTAGCTGTCCCACCGGATCGGTAGGCCCGAAACCAGCAAGCGCTCCCCAGGGTGCATTGAAAACAGGTGACCAACTCTTGGTGTAAGGTGCCGCCGCTGAAGTCGCCTGGACCATGTCGTTGGCAGAATTCACGGCGACATCATCGTCAATGACCATATTGGTAATATTGTCTCCGGACCCTCCATCAGTAAGGCCGCCAATCAAGCCCATATAATCGGCGCCATAACCATTTGGCGCTTTCAGCATCGCCGTCAGATCACCCGTGAAGGTGTGCGTCAGGTTATCTACACGGAAGTTAATGTCGGCAATCTCAAAATCGTCCGGGATGGTTTGGCTATCAAACACACCCCGTGGCGCTGCGTCCGGAATTGCCAAACCGCCTTGAATTGTGCGCGTATAAGTCACTGGTGCGCCTGTACCGGCGGCCTGACCGACGCGTAGTACGATGTTCAGACTCCCCACTCCCAGCGTGCTGCTGGTTGTCAGAGTGAAACTAATGGATTGACCGCAAGTCGCGTTGGACGGCACGGTAACCAGGAACGTGTCGCCTGACGCTGATCCCAGTGCGGGGATCGCGCCATAGGTGGAATTGCCGTCAACGACAGTAACGCCCGCTGTCAGCGAAGTCAGCGTAGCCGTGGCTGAAGCCACACCCTGTGCTGCATTTCGCCAGGGATTTTTCAACGCGACAGTCAAACGAATTGGCTCGCCCGGATCAATTGCATTGTTGCTATTGCCTGACGTGTCATCAATCGTCACCGTCTGTAAATCCAGGTTCGGCGAAGAGAACGATTCGGTAATTCCCAGGTGACCGGCGTTATACCCAAACATATAGGCCAACGGCGCACTCGCTTTATACCCAAGACCGCGATCAGCAAAGCCTGACCAAATGGATTTTTCGTTGGCGCAGGCATTTGCCGCGCAGTCAGCGTCAATCAAAGCGTCGCGCGCTTCGATGAAAGTAGGATTGATCGGCGTCATTTTCATGGCGTCGGTCACGATCTGCAGCGCCGTCAGGCTGCCAGCCGGTACGTTCCCATTGGCCCCAGCCGGGTCTGCGATGATGCGGGCACGAACTTCCCACAACGTCAGCGCCCAAATTTCGCCTACATTGTGAACTTCAAGCCCGCCATTGCCGCCAAACCCTAAGGGACTTGAGGCGATGCCGCCTGCTTCGTTATAGGTCACGTCATCCACGTCAGCCCAAGTTAAGGGGTTGACTGTATTGTTGGTCGAATAGGGGAAACGTCGAATGCCGTAAACGTAGTTATCCTGCAAACCACCAAGCTTGTACGTCGCATAAGCGCCGGAGGCATACGACCCATTGGGATCATCGGCGTTGGTGCTGTTCAGCAGAGAAAGTGCGTAAAAATCGCCCCATCCCTCTCCCATACCGCCGCCGACATCCCAGACCAACCCTGCGGCATTGCCGATCAGCCGGTTGCTGGTACCGTGAGTCAGTTCGTGAATCACGATCTCGGCATCCAAACCGCCATCACGGTCAATTGTTGGGCCGGTAAAGCGGTACATCTGCATGCGTCCCGAAACCCCGTCGGGCGGAGTGGCGAAGTTGGCATTGTTGGTCCCACTGCCATCTTGCGCATCAGCAAGCACGCGATCGCCTCCGAGTCCCATGCCGGAACTGTTGACTTGCTGGAAATTGCCTGCTGCTTCGTCAAAGCCGAGCGCGAAGAGTTGATCGTGATACCAGTTGGAAATGTAAAAGAGTTGCGTTACCGCGCCGCGCCGAAACTGGTCTAATGCGGCACCGGTACCGCTCGCTGTTTGCCCCGCTTCTGGGTTGCCGCCTTGCGGTGCGGGTAAATACCCAGTTTGGAAGTCGCGGGGTCCAGTGCCGAGAAAGTCGCGGTCACGGCCATTGCTGTCCGTGTTGCCAGTCGGTCGGCCATTGCCATCAAGCACACCATTGACATCGGTATCACAAACGTTGGCTGGGGACGAACGATCCAAACACGCCAGCACATTGTTGCCCAGCGTTTGGGTTTCATTTGGCGTGCAGCCACCACCCGGACAATCATTGATCCAGCCCAAGGGACTGGCCAATGAATCTTTGACCGCGTTCATATTGACAATGACTGGAGCGATTTCCGGAAATTGCGTATTGCCTCCCGGTGCAGCGGTTGTCGGCGATTTCGGAGCGGGGTTATCCGCTGGTGTTTTACCGTCACCTTGGACATACACGCGGAAACGCGCATCCTGAGATTGACTGGCTCGGATGTTTTTCCGCCAAAGCAGAAGCCCCGTTTTGGCGTCTACCAGCGTATACCAGTCCCCCGTGCCTTCAGTAAACGTAATCTGCGACCAGGCGGGCACGATCACGCCAGGAGCAACAGCAAAATACACCAGGCGGGTTGGAACGGTGCCGGTAACAGTGGCAGTGTTCGGCACAACTTCTGTTTCGGTTCCTGCCGGATTTGTATTGACCAGGGTCATGGTTCCCGTGGTGGCCGTAATCTTCACACCACTCAGCGCTCTCACCAGAGCTTGTTGCGGTGTGATCAAATCGCCGAGATTGAGCGCTGGAGTAGAAGCAGTAGAGTCAGGAATCATCAATCCGACGGATCGGATGATTCGTCCCTGCCGATCCAGGGTGAATCGCGTTTCGCTCTGAAAGATGGGACGGTCATTAACAATTTGCTCAACGCGCACCATTCGGATGCCGCTTACTCGGCTGGTACTTTCACCAAAAAAGTGCAGCCTGCTGATTTCGGCGCTGTTTAATCCGTAAAGCGACTTATTGGCCTCTAAAAAGCTGCGAACAATGTTGATGCCGGACTGGCTTGGTGCTGCCGCAGTCAATCCGCTGGGAGCGCGTAGAATTTCTAGCGTGCTTGTGAACGGAGAGATTTTGGCATCCGCGTTGGGCACGTTGGTTTTCAAGCTGGCCAGTCCATTTCTAACGGCCTGAGCCTGTGCCTGCGCCTTCGCGTTCACAGTAGCAAGATTTACTGTGCTGAATTTTGATACAGCACCTGCTCCTTCAGAGCGGATGTCGAAATTGGCAAAAAAAGAGCCATTTTTGCCGTTCTGCGCGGCAGACGTTTGCCAGAGTGCATCCATCTTCCAGATGCCAAACGAAAGTGCAGCGCAAGCTAAAATCACTATGGCCAGTAATTTGAATAAGCGTCGAGATGAGTGTGTGCGAAGTTTGTGCATAGGGTTCACCTTTCTCCTAGCCAAAAAAGCTATTGATGTTGCTCAAGTTGAGCGAGAAGGACACTAAGCGATCCAATACCTGCCGAACCGATAGTTCTGCTGGGATCACAAGCAACCTAATTTACTTTTGA
>CAZXHW010000690.1:0-4698 GCA_964639915.1 uncultured Heliomicrobium sp. | reverse complement strand
GCACGGCAATTACTTTTTCTATCTAGCCATTTCGCCAAACTTCTTTGGACCAACCGTTTGCCAGCTTGGCGAAGCAGGGTTAATGACTGAAGAAAACGGCCAGTGGCGGCGCGTCATTATCGAAAAGCCTTTTGGCCACGACCTGGATTCAGCTAAAGCTTTGAATGCTGAAATCCGGCAAGTACTGAACGAGCACCAGATTTATCGGATTGATCATTACCTGGGCAAAGAAACCGTCCAGAACATCTTGGTCTTCCGATTTGGAAATGGCATTTTCGAACCAATCTGGAATCGCCGCTATATTGATTCTGTGCAGATCACCGCAGCCGAAACCGTCGGCGTGGAAAAACGCGGCGGGTATTACGAAACCTCCGGCGCGATGCGGGATATGATTCCCAACCATTTGTTCCAGTTGGTTTCGCTGACTGCGATGGAACCGCCGACTTCGTTTGACGCGAATGCGGTGCGTGACGAACAGTCAAAAGTGCTGCACGCCATCGCACCGCTTTCGCCGGAAGAAGTTTTGACCAATGCCATTCGCGGACAATACGGCGAAGGCGGATTGAATGGAGAACGATTTGCCGGTTACCGACAGGAACTAAACGTTGCCCCCAATTCGACCACAGAAACTTATGTTGCGTTGAAGCTGATGATTGATAACTGGCGATGGGCTGGCGTTCCGTTTTATCTGAGAACCGGCAAACGATTGCCCAAGCGAGTGACCGAAGTCGCCATTCAGTTCAAAAGCGCGCCGCTGACGCTGTTCCGCGACACACCGGTCGAACGGTTGAGAACCAATCGGTTGGTCATACACATTCAACCTGACGAAGGTATTAGCCTGCGATTCGGCGCAAAAATTCCGGGTCCGGTTATGCGGCTTGGCGCGGTAGAGATGGACTTCAACTACGAAGACCATTTCGGCAAAGTGCCAAGCACGGGTTACGAACGATTGCTGTATGACTGCATGATTGGCGACGCAACTTTGTTTCAACGCGCAGATATGGTCGAAATCGGTTGGAGTGAAATCGAACCTGTGCTGGATGTTTGGAACGCGTTGCCGCCGCGGGCTTTCCCCAATTATGCGGCTGGGACCTGGGGACCCAAGGAAGCGGATGACTTGCTGGCACGTGATGGGCGCGAATGGCGTCCGATTGACTGACAATCCGAAAGAATCGCTTCGCTGAATCCGCAGAAAGCCACGATGGAATAACTTGGGGCTTTCTGCGGATTATTGTTTTCGGAGGGAAACGATGATTCATTTCGACGAAAACACCTGCGGAAATCTGGAGGCGGCCATTGAGCTTGAATGGCTGGAAACCAACGGGCTGGGCAGCTACGCATCTTCAACCATTATTGGCTTGAATACACGGCGGTATCACGGCCTGCTAATGGCTGCGACGAAACCTCCTGTCGGAAGGATGCTGTTGCTGTCGAAACTGGAAGAAACGCTGATTGTAAATGGCGAGCGCTTTGATTTGTCAGCCAATCAGTATCCTGGCGCAGTTCATCCGCAAGGCTACCAGTACCTGAAAGAATTCCGGCTCGCCCCCTTCCCGATTTTCGTTTACGAAGTCGCGGGTGTCACGCTGGAAAAATCCCTCTTCATGGTTGACGGCGAAAACACGACGGTCGTTCAGTACAAACGCCTTAAGAAAAGCCGCACTGTTAAAGAATGCCATCTAGAAGTTCATCCGCTCGTCGCTTTCCGCGATTATCACAGTACTTGCCACGAAAACGGCTCACTCAGTAATCACATCGAATTTACGGCTGGTTTGGCAGCAACCATACCTTACGCCGATTTGCCGCAACTTCATTTTGCGCACGATGCCGAAGAGCTTGTGCCAACCGGTTTCTGGTATCGCAACTTTGAATTCAAAGCCGAACGCGAGCGTGGTTTGGATTTTAACGAAGACCTTTTCAATCATTTCAGCCTGAAATTTGATCTGAGTAAAAACGCTTCAGCAACCATCATTGCTTCGACTGAACAGCGCGATGTCAGCAATGCCGACAAGCTTCGCAAAACAGAAATCAATCGGCGCAAAAAATTGCTTTCAGGAGCCAAGCGCAACGAGCTGATTCAGGCACTGACACTGGCTGCCGATCAATTCATCGTCGCTCGCGGAGATCAAAAAACCGTTATTGCGGGGTACCACTGGTTTGCCGATTGGGGTCGTGACACGATGATTGCACTGCCTGGGCTAACGCTGACAACCGGGCGTTATGAAGTCGCCAAAAGCATTCTGCTGGAATTTGCAAAACACGTTGACCAGGGAATGTTACCGAATCGTTTTCCGGATGCGGGCGAAACGCCGGAATACAACACCGTTGACGCGACGCTTTGGTATTTTGAAGCTGTCCGCGCTTTGCTGGCACACACAAAAGATTACGAGTTTGTCCGGGCAAACCTTTACGAAACATTGAAAGACATCATTGCCTGGCATCAAAGGGGGACCCGTTATC
Source organism: uncultured Heliomicrobium sp. (assembly GCA_964639915.1). GTDB lineage: Bacteria > Acidobacteriota > Blastocatellia > RBC074 > RBC074 > RBC074. The sequence continues at coordinate 2,238 of CAZXHW010000690.1, read as the reverse complement.
AGATTCATGTTGATAGCGATGGATTGCTGTTCGCTGGTGAGCCGGGCGTTCAATTGACATGGATGGACGCAAAAGTTGGTGATTGGGTCGTCACGCCGCGCATTGGCAAACCAGTCGAGATTCAGGCACTGTGGTTCAACGCGCTCTGCGTGATGGCAGAGCTCGCGACAAAGTTTGGCGACGGCTCAAACGCAGAACATTTCGCCGGAATGGCCGAGCGGGCGAAAGTGAACTTCAATCAGCAATTCTGGAATGAAGATGCTGGCTGTTTGTACGATGTCGTTGATGAAGATGAACGTGATGCGTCAATTCGCCCAAATCAAATCTTCGCCGTCAGCCTGCCGCATTCAATGCTGGACAATGAACGCGCAAAGAAAGTTGTCGCTGTCGTTGAACGCGAACTGCTAACCCATGTCGGGTTGAGAAGCCTTGCGCCGAGCGATCCAAATTACATTGGCGTTTATCAGGGTGACATGCGCAGCCGCGACACTGCTTATCACCAGGGCACAGTCTGGCCTTGGCCGATGGGAGCCTTCATCACGGCTTACCTGAAAGCCAACGGCAAATCGAAGCTTGCGCCCAAGCAAGCTAGGAAATGGCTGGACGGATTCCTACCGCACCTCAACCAAGCATGCCTTGGACAAATATCTGAAATTTTTGATGGTGACGCCCCACATATTGCCCGTGGCTGCGTGGCACAAGCGTGGAGCGTCGCAGAATTACTGCGCGCAGCAGTTGAGGAAGTCTAAATCCAGCGAATCAGTCATTTCCCTTCATCTCCCTTCATCAACGCGTACGCGATGGCAGCAACGCAAAGCCCCACAAAAGCGCTAAGCAAAATATTGTCAAAAACGCGTGGAATGAATTCAGTCACCAGCCCGAACAGAAAAGTGACAAATTGCGCGGTTCCACCAACGACAATCGAAGCAGATACCACATCGAGTTTCTTTTCGAGAGCGGTGGTTTTAGGTTTTAACTTGATAGATTGAACTACCGTTCTAGCTGCTTGGTCATCTGTAATGCCTGAAGCCTGTTCGCCAAATGGACTGGCAAAGTGCGTCTCGGATTGCATTGTTAATTCTCCTAACAAGTAGTGAGGTTTCGAGACGGGGCACAAAAGGTAGGCACCATTTGGAACGGGTAAGTCTTTATACTTCGACTCGCCCAATAATTCCAGCCCAAATCTTTAATCATTCATTTCCACGGTTTCGCCTCTGGTCAACCTTTGTGCTATATGGTCAACATACATCGCGGATTTCACGTATGACGGCCAGCAAAACAATTTTTCCTTTTGGAGATTGACGGCTTATGTTTCGGTTTGACGCTGAAAGAACGGTTGGTTTCTGTGACGGCATTCGCCGTCGTGATTTTCTGCATGCGGGTTCGTTAGGCTTTCTGGGTTTATCTTTGCCCGATTTGTTTGCCATCAAAGCCCAAGGCGCGATCAATACTGAAAACGACATGAATTGCATCTTTTTGATGCTGCTCGGCGGCCCCAGCCAAGTGGACACGTTCGACATGAAACCGAACGCCCCTGCTGAAATTCGTGGCCCGTACAAACCAATCAAGACCAATGTTCCTGGAATGGAAATCAGCGAAATCTTTCCGCAGACAGCCAAACAAGCCGACAAGTTCGCCATCGTTCGCGGCCTGCACCACGAAGCTGCCGCCGTTCACGATACCGGCCACCAGATGATGCAAACCGGGCGATTGTTTCAAGCCGGGCAAGAGCACCCAAACGTTGGCTGCGTATTGTCCAAACTGCGCGGACCGCGAGGCGATGCTCCATCCCACGTTTTGCTTCCCCGTCCGATTGGCAACACCGGAGGCAATCTGCCTCACGGTCAAACGGCTGGTTTTCTAGGCAAACAGTTCGATCCGTTTGTTTTGAATTCCGATCCTTCGACGCCGAATTTCAAAGTACCCGATATGTTGCCGCCGGATTACATCTCTTCCGTGCGCGTTGATCGCCGCCGCAAGCTGCGTGAGATGGTGGATGTTTCGGTCAAAGAGTTTGAAGTTTCGCCGGACGCGCGCTTGCTGGATGACAACTTTCATCAAGCCTACACGCTGATGTCTTCCGCCAAAATGCGCGAAGCCTTTGACCTGTCGAAAGAACCTGATGCCGTCAAAGATCGTTATGGCCGTAACAAATTCGGCATGAGCTGCCTGATGGCTCGGCGGATGATTGAACGCGGCGTTCGCTTTGTGCAGCTCTACACCGGCAACCAGACGTGG
>CAZXHW010000689.1:0-4702 GCA_964639915.1 uncultured Heliomicrobium sp. | reverse complement strand
GCTGAAATCGTTTCAGATGTTGCGGAGGTCTTTGTCGAAAGCACTGCCCCAAGATCAATTACAGCTTCAAGCTTTTGCTCTTCATTGCCAGAAGCCAACTGGGCAACAAGTCGAGCTTGCCGGGAATCCGCCACTTCTTGGGGGAAACCAGAATGTGCAAGCGCAACTACTGCGAATAAACCTAGACAACTTGCGCCGATAAAATTTCGAACTAAGACTTTTCGACTTATCAACGTGCGTATCTCCCAGCCTTGATTTCTGATTTTCTTCTTGCAGCTTCCCACTCAAAAACCTGGCAAGCTCGGCGGTTTTCATATGCAGAACTGAGCAATGACAGCAACTCATCATCGGAGTTCGGACCATTAAGGCTCACTTTTTGGTCCTTCACAGAAATTCGCTCCGAATGCCTAAACTTGCTCCCTTCCATCAACGAAAGGTAAGCCAATACATCTCCAACCTCGAGATCACTTAATTGTTGTAATTTATGAGACAGTTTTTCACGGTCGGTCAGTCGCTTGTTCATCACAACCTCCTTGGCAGGGGGCAAGCAACTGAATTTGGGAAGGTTCAGGTCAACTCGCCCACCATTTTTTTCACGCGCATTGTCGCGTTGAATTTCTTGATCATTATTGGCAGTAAACCCTCTTGGTAGTTTGTACATAGTTATTCGATTCTCTGAGGTGACCCAAGCAACTGCATTGGAGGAGTCAGAGATTCGAATAACGAACATCTATCTTTGAAAAATCGGGTATGAAACGATCAACTGATGCAACGTGCAGATGATAGTACAGCATCTTTGCGCCGCGCAAGATGTTTACCAAACAGTGGTTCCCTCTTCTACAAAGACAGATTGACGCGGCGCACCTGCCGATTTACTCTAACGACGTCGCTTCGGCATCCCGCGTTTTCGCAAGCGCCCAACCGATTGAGACTCAATCGAATTGATTCACCGGCAAGGAGAAAAATCACGATGAAATTGAAATTGCTGATTGTTGCCTGTTTTACGACAGCTATTTTTTTTACCGCTTCAGCCAGCTTGCTGCCAAGTGAGGCAGCATTCCAAGCACAAAAACTTCCAGGTGATGATGTTGTCATCCCATCAGTTGATGAAAAATGGGGGCAAGTTAAATTCACTCACCAGAAGCATTATGGGTATTCTGATTGTGTCTTTTGTCATCACACCAATAGCAAAACGATGACTGCCGACAGCTTTAAAGCGGGCAAAGACGGCAAGGTTCAATTGTGCTCTGAGTGTCATGTGCGAAAAGAAGGTGATTCCAAGACGCCTAAAAATAAAGACGGAGTTGAGCTATGGAGCAAAGAGGCTTATCACTTCAACTGCATTGAATGTCACCAGGGTGATATTCAACATAAGCCCAAAGACGCTACTCCAACGAAGAAGCAAGGTGAAGGACCAACCAAGTGCGCCGAGTGCCACGAAAAGAAAGATTGAGTTTTAGATGAATAAAGAGAAGTCACTTTATGCAATTATCGGCCTGGTGTTAGGCCTGATTATCGGTTACGCAGGAACAAATTCCTTAAACGGAGCCGCTCCGGCTCCGTCTGCAAACAATTCAGCACAATCAGCGTCTTTGCCTCCGGATCACCCGCCAACAGACCAACAGGATGGAACTGGCGCAGCGCCTGCAAATGCGCAAGCAGGAGGCGGGCAGGGCGATGTAATGGCTGCCATAGAGCAAGCTCGCAAAGACCCATCGAACTTTGACGCTCAAATGAAAGCGGCTGAATTATTCAGGCAAATCAACCGCCACGAAGGTGAGGTGGAATTTTACGAGCGCGCCATGAAAATCAAGCCGAACGATTTCAATTTACTGACCAAGTTTGGGGATGCCAATTTGTCACTTCAGCGGTACGAAGAAGCCTCCAAGCTTTATCAACAGGCATTGAAATCCAACCCGCGTCACGAAGCGACGCTGCAAAATTTGGCGCAGTCGTTGATTGAGAAAGGCGATAAAGCCTCGGCTGCATCTGTCATTAAACAGCTTGAGCAGGTCAACCCAGGCAATTCAGCAATCGGGCAGCTTCGCTCTCGATTGCAATAATCGCTACCGTGAAGTTCAAAATCGTCCCCAGCACACTGGATGGTCGCAGACAATTGCTGACCAGTTATTTGATAAACGACACGCTGGCAATTGATGCGGGCGCGCTGGCCATAGGCTTAACACCGGAAGAACAGTTAAAAGTGCGCTCCATCGTTATTACACACGCGCATTTGGACCACGTTTTTTCTTTGCCTCTGATGATCACGGATTTGTTCGAAGAGTTGAGCGAGCCAATCAATGTTTTCGCCACACCTTCGGACTTTGAGGCAATTCAAAACCATTTATTGACCGATCGGGTCTGGATTACGCTGGAAACTATGAAGTATTCCCGAACCAGCTTGATCAAGTATCACCCAATCAAATCCGCCGAGAGTTTTTTTGCCAATGGTTTGAAAATTACGCCCATCCCGGTAACGCACAGCGTTTTGACGCATGGATTATTGGTCGAAGATGATCACAGCGCTTTGCTCTTTACTTCCGACACCGGAGCAACAGAAAGAATCTGGGAGGCAGCAGAAAAGTGCGACAAGCTGCGAGCAGTTTTTATTGACCTTTCGTTCCCAACCCGCCTGACTGATCTTGCGCGAGTGTCGTATCATCACTCGCCAACAACGCTGCTGGAAGAATTGCCCAAGATCAAACCCGGCGTGCCGGTATTTGCGATTCACCTGAAGTCTTTTTATCGAGACCAGGTGGCGGCTGAAATTGCGGCGCTCAACAATCCTCGCATTCGGATTGCTGAGGTTGGGCGCGAATACGAGTTTTGAGATTATGCCGAACCTTTACGTTCAGACTCCCGCCAACAAAAATTTTACGTTTGAGATTAACCGGCCTGAAACCAGTATTGGCCGTGAGCTAAAGAATGATCTCATACTGGATGATCCTCGCGTTTCACGCCTGCACGCAATTGTTCTGAAGAATAATGCTGAATGCATTTTGCGTGACCTGGGCAGCGGCAATGGAACCTTTATCAATGGACAGCGCATTCAGCCAAATTCAGATTTTAAGCTCAAAGAAGGTGATCAAATTAAATTGGGGTCTTGCACCCTGACCTTTCAAAAAGCCGATCCGCTGCGAACGCAACCTTCGGTAGATTCCTTCCGCGAAGTCATGCAGAAAACCCCAAATGATTTGCTGTCTGTGTCCGCGCTTCACAGTTTCAGCGCCTCACAGGAAGTTCCTGCCATTGTTTATCGCCAGGAGCTGGAAAAGAAAGAACGCATCCTTCGTTTATTCTACGAACTGAATTTGAAGCTTAGTTCGGCCTTCACTCTTGAAGACATATACAAGCAAGTCTTTGATATTTTGATGGAAGTGACGCCCGCTTCACGCTGTTTCATTTTTCGAAGAACGGAACAAGGAGACTTTCAGCAGGTTGCTGCGCGAATGCGGAAAGAAGGCGAGGTTGGAGACCCTTTACCGATTAGCCAGACGGTTTTTGCCAAAGTGGCCAGTGAACGAGTTTCAGTTCTTCTGGAAGACGCCCAGCAAGACGCGGGTGATATGCTGGCAAAAAGCATTCTTTACAACCAGATACAATCGGTTATGGCTGCGCCGGTTGTTGGCCCGCGCGGTCTTCTGGGCATCATTTATGTGGATCGTCAGGACGACCTGGAAACGTTTTCAGCGGACGACCTGGACTTACTCAACGCTGTCGCGGTGCATACCGGCATCGCGTTCAACACGGTGATCACTTACGAAAGGCTGCAAAAACAGTCGCAAGCCCGGGCCAGCTTTGAGCGTTTTCTGCCAAGACAGGTCGTGGATGAAATTTTGCGCTCGCCTGAGCGCATCCGGCTTGGCGGAGTGCGCCAAAAAATTACGGCCTTGTTTGCCGACGTTCGCAATTTCACAACGCTTTCCGAAAACAGCACTCCGGAAATCATCGTCGGCCTGCTCAACCGGTACTTTTCAATGGTCAGCGAAATTATCTTCCGTCACGGTGGAACCCTGGACAAATATATCGGTGATGGATTGATGGCAATGTTCGGAGCGCCTTACGTGACTGAACTGGACGCAATTCAAGCTGTTCGCGCGGCGGTCGAAATGCAGAAAACAATGGTTGGCTTCACCGAACAATTGGTAAGTGAAGGGCTTCCGGCGATTTCAATTGGCATTGGAATCAACACCGGTCCAGCCATTGTTGGCTACATCGGATCAGAAACCCGGTTGGATTACACCGCAATCGGTGACACGGTCAATACAGCCGCCCGTTTGGAAAGCTTGGCCCAGCCTGGCCAAATCGTCATCAGCGAAAACACGATGCAGGTTTTGGACGAAAGTTTTATGTTGAATTCGCTGGGCACGGAAAAGCTGAAAGGCAAAAACATTAACCTGAGAATTGCTGAGGTTGTTTGGAAGTAAAAAAGCCTGGAGTTCATAAAGTTAAACTCCAGGCTTTTCATTACGGCCTTTTCTTTCTGACAGGAGTCTTTTCTGGTGCTGGTGGCGGAGCTAAAGCCTCAGGCGCAATTTGCTGCAATTGCTGAGTCGCCAAAGACGCTTCCTGGCTTTTGGCGTAATCTTTAACGAGCACCAAAAATTGGGCAACCGCTTCTTCTTTCTTTCCCATCTCCAGCAAAAGCGTCGCGCGCTTGTACAAAGCCAGCGAAGTCTTATCGCCTGCCGGATTTATCTGG
>CAZXHW010000688.1:0-4713 GCA_964639915.1 uncultured Heliomicrobium sp. | reverse complement strand
GATGATCATTTCAATCGTTACGGGCGTTCTGTTTGGACTGGTTCCGGCGCTGCAAGCGACCAAGCCCGATCTGGTTCCCGCGCTGAAAGACATTGCCTCTCAATCGGGAACGCGCCGCTCGTGGCTGCGAAGCTCGTTGGTTGTTGCGCAGATTGCCGTTTCGCTGTTGTTGCTGGTTGCCGCCGGATTGACGTTGCGAGCATTGCAGCAATTACGTTCGCTGAACCCCGGGTTCACACCTGAAAATGCCGTCACCATGAGCTTCGATCTCAGCTTGCAAGGGTATCAAACCGAAAACGGCTCACAGCTTCGTAAACAACTGCTCAACCGGATTGAAGCGTTGCCCGGTGTGCAAGCGGCTACAGTCACGGACTTTATGCCGCTGAGCATGAACTACAACAGCACCAACGTTTTGATTGAAGGCGCTCCGGAAGAACGCGGCGCGAATGCTCCCCAAGCCATGAATGCCAGCGTTGGGTTGAAGTATTTTGAATCCATCGGTACTCCAATTCTGGCTGGGCGCGATTTGAACGAACTTGATCAGGACGGAAAAACGCGCTCCGTAGTTGTCAACGAAACCTTCGCGCGCAAATTTTTCTCTGGCGGCAATGCTAACGAAAACGCGCTCGGCAAACGATTCAAAACCAGGTCAGAAGGCCAATTCTGGCAAATTGCCGGAGTCGCCAAAGACGGCAAATACTGGAGCATTGGCGAAGATCCGCGAGCGTTTGTCTGGTTTCCGCTTGGCAGCCAGTTGGCGTTCAACACGCTGGTGGTACGAACCACTGTTAAGCCGGAAAGCGTAATTGCTTCGATTCGCGATGAATTCCGCAAACTCGATCCGAACCTGCCTGTGACCGGCGCCAAAACACTGACAGACCACATGAATTTGTCATTGTTTCCGGCACGCGCCGTTGCTTCGATGCTGACGGCGTTTGGGGTGCTGGCTTTGGCGCTGGCGGCAATCGGCATTTACGGCGTGATGTCTTACTCGGTCGCACAGCGCACGCGCGAAGTTGGCATCCGAATGGCTTTGGGCGCGCAACGCTCAGACGTTCTGCGAATGATGTTACGGCAGGGAATGAAGCTGGCAGTGATCGGAATGGCGATTGGTTTGGCGGCGGCGTTTGCGTTGACGCGATTGTTGTCGAATTTGCTGTATGGCGTTTCGGCGACGGATGCCGTGGCGTTCCTGGGCGTTTCGGTTTTGCTTGGATTGGTTGTGTTGCTGGCGTGCTTTATTCCTGCCAGCAAAGCGGCAAAGGTTGATCCGATGATTGCGCTTCGATACGAATAGGAGAAGAGATGGAAAACGTTTTGAAGGATTTTCGATATGGATGCCGGATGTTGTGGAAAAATCCTGGCTACACGTTGATTGCTGTGTTGACCTTGGCTTTGGGCATTGGCGCCAATGCTGCTGTGTTCAGCGTTGTCAACGCTTTGTTGCTGCGTCCGATGCCGTATCCGGATTTTGAGCGAATCACATACGTCTGGAACAGCGATACAAAAGGCCAGGAGAAGTTTTCAGTCTCGCCGCACAATTACACCGATTTGCGCACGCGCAATCAAAGCTTTGAGCAATACGCCGCGTTTCATTACACCAGCGTCGCGCTGACCGGAAGCGGCAATCCTGAATCGCTTTTTGCCATCAATGCTTCGGCGGATTTTGGGAAGGTCGCCGGAATGCAGCCGCTGCGAGGGCGTTGGTTTACAGCCGACGAAGATGTGCCGGGCAAAAATCTTGTTGCAGTGATCAGTTACGGGTTATGGCAGCGCCGGTTCGGCGGCAAAGAAATTGTTGGCCAGAACATTCAGCTCAACGGCGAAGCGCATACCGTCATTGGCGTGATGCCGCAGAATTTCAATTTTCCGCAAGCTGACATTGAAGTCTGGAAGCCATTGGCGTTGGACTTAGCGAAATACCAGCGCGGAACGTCTTTTTTGCAATCGGTCGCGCGCTTGAAACCCGGCGTTAGTTATCAGCAGGCGCAATTGGATTCAACCTCCGTCGCGCAGCAAATCATGCGGGAAAATGCGTCGGAGCGCGATCTGGGATTCAAGCTGGTTTCGCTGCGCGAAGAGTTGGTTGGCGACATCGAACGTCCGCTATGGATTTTGTTTGGCGCAGTTGTTTTGGTGCTGTTAATTGCCTGCGTCAATGTCGCAAGTTTGTTGTTGGGGCGAGCGACGGTTCGCTGGAAGGAAATTTCGGTTCGCGCGGCGCTCGGAGCTTCGCGCTGGAATCTGATCCGGCTGATGTTGTCGGAAAGTTTGGTGCTCGGCTTGCTCGGCGGAGTATTTGGCTTGCTGTTGGCGGCCTTCGGTGTCGAATGGCTGATCAAAATCAATCCCGCCGCGCTTCCGAATCCCAAAGACATTTCGATTGATCGCATTGTCGTTGGTTTTACGATGCTGATGTCGGTTCTGACCGGAATCGTTTTTGGTGCTTTGCCCGCATGGCAATTGACCAGAACCAATCTGAGCCAGGCGATGCGCGAATCCACGCGCTCGGCTTCGGGCTCCGCCAAGCTGACTGTAATTCGCAATGGACTAGTTGTTTTGGAAATCGCCGCTTCGCTGGTGTTATTGGTAACGGCGGGCGTGTTATTGAAAAGCTTCTGGAAGTTGCTGGAAGTCAATCCCGGATTCCAGGCGGAAAACGTCGTCAAAGGTGACATCTCTTTGCCGCGCGCAAAATACAAAGACGAATGGCAACAAGCGGAGTTTTTCCGACGTACGCTGGAAAGCATTCGTTCGATGCCCGGTGTGGAAAGCGCGGCCATCGCAACCAATTTGCCATTCAACAATGGACGCGGGGCAACGTCGTTCAATATTGACGGACGCCCGACACAGCCGAATGCAGATTCTCCCAACGCGGACAACCACGAAATCAGTTCCGGTTATTTCAAAACGATGGGAATACCGATTCGTGCTGGCCGGGATTTCACGGACGCAGACGTTCGCACCAGTCCGGGCGTTGTCATCATCAATGAGAAATTGGCGAAGCTGTATTGGCCGAATGAAAATCCGATTGGCAAACATCTGACCATCGGCACGCCTGAAGAAGAAAAGCTCTATGGCAAAGGAGTTTCACGCGAAATTGTGGGCGTCATTGGCAACGTCAAGTTGTTGCAACTGACAGATGATTACAACCCCGAGCTTTACGTTCCCGCAGAACAATTGCCCACTTCCAGAGCAACGCTGGTAATTCGCGGCAAAGTCGCGCCGGAAAGTTTGATCAACAGCATTGGACAAGTCGTCCGCAGCATTGACCCTGACCAGCCGGTTCGCCGCCCGTTGACGTTGGAAGCGATGGTGGCTCGTTCAGTCGCGCCGCAACGCTTTATCACTACGCTGTTGCTGGTTTTTGCCGGGCTGGCGATTGTGCTGGCGGTTGTGGGCATTTATGGCGTGATGACTTATGTTGTCTCGCAGCGAACCCAGGAAATTGGCATTCGCCTGGCTCTGGGCGCACAGCGTAGCGACGTGTTGCGGATGGTGATCCTTCAGGGAATGCGGCTGGCAGCGATTGGCATTGGCAGTGGTTTGGTGGCGGCGTTCGCTGTTTCGCGGTTGCTGACAAAATTGCTGTTTGAAGTCAGTCCGACGGATACAATGGCTTATGCAGGAGTTTCCGGGTTGCTGGCGACGGTTGTGCTGCTGGCTTGTTTGATTCCGGCTAGAAGAGCTTCAAATGTTGATCCAATGATCGCACTTAGATGCGAATAACGGAGTTATAAATGATTCGTTTGGAAAATGTCGAAAAGTATTATCCGCAAGGTTTGCAGAAATATTACGTATTACGCCGCGTTTCGCTGGAAATTAAGGAAGGCGAGTTCATTTCGATTATGGGGCCAAGCGGCGCTGGCAAATCCACGTTGCTGCACATTCTGGGAATGCATGACGCAGGCTGGGAAGGCGAGTTTTACTTCGGCGATCACGCCATCCACAAAATGAAACCGAAAGACCGCGCCGATGTTCGCAACCGCAATATCGGATTCGTTTTTCAAAGCTACCACTTGTTGGATCATTTGACGGTGTATGAAAACCTGGAAATTCCGCTGTCGTACCGCGACATCAAAAAAGGCGAACGCGAAGCCATTGTCGGGGACGTGCTGGACAAATTCAGCATTGTCGGCAAAAAGGATTTGTATCCGAACCAGTTGTCAGGCGGACAGCAGCAATTGGTCGGCGTGGCCCGCGCTGTGATTGCCAATCCGAAAATCATTCTGGCGGATGAACCGACTGGCAACCTGCATTCAAGTCAGGGCAAGGAAATCATGGAGTTGTTCAAACGCCTGAACGATGAAGGCACAACCATTGTCCAGGTCACCCATTCCGAAGTGAACGCGACGTACGGCAACCGCGTGATCAACCTTGCTGACGGCTGGCTAAAAGACTAGATCGGTTTTATTTCGATCGGTGGTTTTGCCACAGAGATCACAGAGAATCGAAGCCATTTCTACTGCCTCAAAATCTCTGGGTGCTCTGTGGCTATTCCGTACATACAACCGTAGCCTGACCTAGATCAGATTTCTTTCTTTGTTCTTGATTCGCTGTTATGAAAAGTTCGATCTTACCTCCAAGAGTTTTAATCGCGGACGACCAGCCTGATGTGCTGGAAGCCTTGCGCTTGCTGCTGAAAAGCGAAGGCTTTCAAACGGAAACTGCCGCGTTGCCTCCACAGATTTTGTCCGCCATTGATAACCGTGA
>CAZXHW010000687.1:0-4747 GCA_964639915.1 uncultured Heliomicrobium sp. | reverse complement strand
GGCAGGATCACGCTGACCAGCGGCGAACTTTCGATCAGCAAGCACTTGACTATTGATTGGCCAGGGGCAAATTTGCTGACGTTTTCTGGGAATGACGCGAGCCGCGTTTTCAACATTGGCAACTTCACGGTCGCGCTTGATGGATTGACTATCGCGAACGGTAGGACGGGGAGCGGAGTACCCGGCGCTGGCATTAGCAACCAGGGAAACTTAACCCTTACCAGCAGTGCAGTCTCCGGCAACGTGGCGACAGCCAATCTCGCTGGTGGTATTTACAACAACGGCGGTACCTTAACCATTACCGACAGCACGATCTTTGGCAATTCAGCCACAGCCAATTCATCCGGCGGGATTTTCAACGGCGGCGGCACCGTGACCATTACCAACAGCACAATTTCTGGAAATTCGGCTGCCAATTTGGGCGGTGGGATTGGCACTAACGGGGGAACACTGACCCTTATCAACAGCACGATTTCTGATAATTCTAGTGGCAGCGGCGGTAACGGGATTAACACCATCAGTACCATAGTGAATATCAGGAATAGCCTGATTGCGGAGAACACAGGTTCCGCTTCTGGCCCAGATGTTTTCGGTGCACTCACATCGCTGGGCTACAACCTGATCGGTAATAATTCTGGCGCGACCATTACGCCGACGACCGGCGATCTGATCGGTACTCCGGGTGCGCCAATCAATCCGCTGCTTGCTCCGTTGGCGAACTACGGCGGGCCAACGCGGACCCATGCGTTGCTGCCGGGCAGTCCAGCGCTCAATGCTGGCAACAACTGCGTGCTGACCAATTCCTGCGCTAACAACAATCTCGGCTTCAATCTGACCATAGATCAGCGCGGCGCGGGCTTCAACCGCCAGGTGGGTGGCGCCGTGGACATCGGCGCCTTTGAATCGCGCGGCTTCACGCTGGCGGTCAATAGTGGCAACAATCAAAACACAGTGGCAGGATCGGCTTTTGCGCTGCTCTTGAGAGTAGCGGTTACCACCGGCAACAGTGAACCCGTCAACGGTGGCAAAGTCACCTTCACGCCACCCGGCAGCGGTGCAAGCGCCAGCATCGTAGGCAACCCAGCAACCGTCACGGGCGGCGTAGCGACCACCGGTACGGTGACAGCCAACACCAGCATCGGCGGTCCCTATATTGTTACTGCGGCTGCGAACGGTGCGACGGGCGTCAACTTTTTGCTGACCAATACCAACAGCGCGCCGAACTTCACGCCTGCTGCCGCGATCAGTCGGCAGCAAGGTTCGCCGGGCGGGGCAGACGTGACAGTTGGCACGGTCAGTGATGCGCAAACCGCCGCCGGTTCCCTGACCGTCACCCAAATTGCGGGAGGCACGGCCACCGGCATTACCGTCAGCGGCATTACCAACTCTTCGGGAACCATCACGGCGGTGGTCGCAGCGACCTGCACGGCGACCCCGGGGACTGTGCGCTTCCAGGTCTCGGACGGTAGTTTGACGGGTACAGGCAATCTGACGGTCAATGTGACGGCCAATACCGTGCCAATGCTGAGCTATGCGGCGGTGGCGGTGAGCGCCGGAAGCGCAACGACTAATAGTCCGACTACGGCCACCGATAACGGCAGCATCAGTTCATTTGCCGTTCAAAGTCAGGGAACCTACACCGGCACTATTTCGGTCAACGCTTCCGGGGTTGTTTCCATCACCAATGCGGCTCCGGTGGGAGCGCATACAATCACGATCCAAGCCACCGATAACTGCGGTTCAACAACGAATGCGCCATTCACGCTGACGGTCAACAACAATCTGCCGACGATTACGGCGGCTTCGACGTTAATTCGACAGCGAGGGACGGCCGGATCGGTTTCGACCATCGCAACGGTCAGTGATGGCGAAACTTCGGCAGGGAGCTTGGTCGTTACCGCGATCACTGTGCCGACGGGCATTTCTGTAACTTCCATCAGCAATTCGGGTGGAACGATTTCGGCGAATGTCGCGGCTGGTTGCAACGCGGCGCTCGGTAACAACACGGTGGTGCTGAGAGTGGCTGATGCCAATTCGGGAACCGCGACCGCCAATTTGATCATCAATGTGACTGAGAATGCTGTGCCGACGCTGGTTTATCCTCCGACTAGCATTGCACTAGGCGGTTCAACAACCGTCAATCCGACGACGGCGACGGACAATGGCTTGATCACCAGCTATAACATTGTCAGCGTCACGCCAGCGATGACAGTTGCGCCGACGGTCAATTCTTCCGGCATCGTTTCCATTACGAATGCCGGAGCATTCGGCAGCCACACGATTGTCGTCAGAGCGACGGACAATTGCTCTGCGACAACCGATGCCAACTTCACGCTTAGCGTCGGTTGCGGCACCATCACGGTCAATCCAGCGTCGCTGGTCAATGGCTTAACGTTCGTTTCGTATACCGCGATGTTGTCGGCGACTGGAGGCAGCGGTTCGTATGCCTTCTCGTTGCAATCAGGCAGCTTGCCTGCGGGCTTGAATCTAAACGGCAATATGATCACCGGCACGCCGACGACGGCGGGCGCTTCCACGTTCACGATCCGCGCCACCGATGACAACGGTTGTTTCGGCGAACGGACTTACACGGTCAACATTGGCAGCACGGGCTTGATGTATTACCCGCTGGCTCGTCCAGTGCGCTTACTGGATACGCGGCCCGGAGCCAGCCCCAACGCTTGTTTCCAGCCCAACGCCCCGATTGCGGGGGGCACTTCGCGCTTGCAACCAGCACGCGGCACTTGCGAAGGATTGACCATTCCGGCCAACGCCACGACCATCACTGGTCACGCGACGACCGTGCAATCCGGCGGAGGCTTCCTGACGCTCTATCCAAGCGATGCGCCGCAACCGAACGTCACCAATTCCAACTATCTGGTGAACGAAATCCTCAACAACGCCTTCACCGTTGGCCTCGGCGCCAGCGACGGCGCATTCAAACTCTTCGTCAGCTCCAACACTGATGTCGTGATTGATGTGACCGGCTATTACGCGCCGCCATCGGCCGGAGGTTTGTACTTCCATCCGCTGCCGAAACCGATTCGTTTGCTGGAAACTCGCTCAGGCTTCACCGGTTGTCAGGTAACGGGGACTCCGCTGCAAGGGGCGACCACGCGGATGCAAAACGGCATAACAACCTGCGACGGCGTGACAATCCCAACCGGGGCGCAAGCACTGGTCGGCAACGCGACAACGACCAATTCAACCGGAAGCGGCTACCTGACGCTGTGGCCAGCGGACGCGGCGCAGCCCTTCGCTTCAAGCTCGAACTTCGCCGCAGGCGTCAATCGCAACGCTCCGTTCACCGTAGGCCTTTCACTCAACGGAGAGTTCAAGATTTATACGGCGCAGACGACGGACCTGGTGATTGATGTCATAGGCTATTTCAGCACCCAGGCGAGCGACGCGAACGGCCAAGGATTATTATTCAACTCGCTCGGATCGCCGCTGCGGTTGCTTGACACAAGAGCTGCTCAAACGGCTTGCTACACGCCCGGCGCACCGATGGCCGGTGGCACGGTTTACACCCAAAACACGCAGATCACATGCACGAACCTGACGCCGACGGCGAGAGGGTTAGTCGGTAATGTCTCGGCGCTGAACGTGACGAGCAACGGTTACCTGACCTTCTGGCCGAGCAACGCGACGCAACCGACCGTGGCGACCTCGAACTACCAAACCGGCAGAACTTTCAACCGTCACTTCACCGTCGGTCTTGGCACAGATGCAGCCTTCAAACGCTTCGCCGCCACAACCACAGACGTCATCGTTGATATTTCTGGCTTCTTCGCGCCCTAATCCCTGGGTTGGCATCCCCTCTGCAAGCGAGGTGGCAGAGAACGTATCTTTGCCACCTCGCAGTTTTTTGGTTTATCACACAACGATAAGGATGATCCCAGCGCCGGAAAGCGATTTCACCTGTGCAATCGCACCTGTTTCCATCCAGCCACTGTTCCTTTGGCCTTGTCAGGAAGGAAGAAAAATACTTCAACCGGCTTGAAGCGGTCTGAAAAACTTCGGCTTTTCTGGGCCCCAAGCACATAGAAAACATTGTCGAGCGCATCACCAGCAGTTCCAGTATCAGTCAGCACCGCAACGCTCAGCACGCCTTGAACCGGCCAGCCTGTGCGCGGGTCGAAAATGTGCGAATAGCGTTTGCCGCCAAGATCAAAGAACTTTTCGTAACTGCCGGAAACGGATAAGGCGCGGTCTTTCAGCCGAACCGTCATTGCCGTTTTTTGTGAACTGACCGGATCGCGCAGTTTTACTTCCCAGCCGTCTTCGCCCGGAGGAGCGCCTAAGCCATAGATTGTGCTGCCGCAGGCGCTGACCAAGGCGCGCCGGATGCCGTTTTGTTTTAACACTTCGACGGCTTTATCCACGGCGTAACCTTTGGCGATTCCACCCAGATCAAGTTCGACACCTGCGCGGTCGAATCGAATCGTCTTTTCTTTGTCATTCAGAATCACGTGCTGCCAACCGACTTTGCTGCCGGCTTCGGCGAGCTCTTCGGCCTTTGGCATTCGGCCTTCACCGCGAAAGAAGCCCCAGGTTTTCAGCAGCGGCCCGACTGTTACGTCGAACGCTCCGTCCGATTCGCGGCTGTAGCGCAAACATTCGGCAATGAAATCAAAAAGTTCAGGTTCGACATTGAAGGCATCCATAGCCGCTATGCGGTTGAGTTGAGACAGCGGGCTTTCCGGCTTGTACTGGCTCAACAAGCGGTCAAAGCGGTCAACTTCAT
>CAZXHW010000686.1:0-4748 GCA_964639915.1 uncultured Heliomicrobium sp. | reverse complement strand
AAAGGGGAATAGCCCGTAGTCACCGCCAGAGATGGCCCGCTGACTGATATGTTGCCACCAAATCCCACCGTTGTTGTAGCATCAAAGGCTGTCAATTTTTGTTGCTGCACCCAGGTGAAGCCCGAAAGCGTGAAGGTGTAAACGGCTCCGGCATTCGTGGCAATTGGGGTAGAAGCTTGGGGAGCGCCTACAAAAATTGTGTCGCTATTTATCGCCACACTTATCCCGAACCTAAAATCCGCTTGCCCATCATTGGGGGTTAGCTTTTGCTGCTCCAGCCATAAACTGCCAATTCGTGAGAAGACATACGCCGCTCCCACATCGTTGCCGGCTGCTGCGTTTTTACCGTAAGCGCCAATAATTATGTAGTTCTGATTTAGCACAACTGAGTAGCCAAAATTATCTCCTGTAGCTCCGTCGCTGGCAGTTAAAGTTTGCATCAGTGACCAGGAACTGCCAGAACGCAGGTAGACATAAACCGCGCCCTGATCCGAATTCGAGCCAACAGTTTTATTTGGTTGCCCAAAAATCGCCCAATCGCCATACGCGGCGATGACTCTTCCAAAAAGCTGATTGGTCGCCGGACTGCCCGGAGTCAGTTTTGCTTGCTGGGCAAAGTTTGGGTCAGCGGCTTGAGCGGGCAACGCTGTTAGGGCGAGTAAAAGACCTAACCCCAGAATGGTCAGATAGATTCGCTGCAGTTTTTGCAGGCTTAAGAGCGACGAGACATTTCGTTTGGCAATTTGATTCTTCATAGTTTTTCCTCTTTTCAAGAATTCCATTCCTTTGACCTCGCCCAGGGATGAATGCTCCGCAGGCAGTATTGAGTTGCAATGTGAAAACAGTCCGGCTTTAACCGGGCTCACGCGGTTGAGACGTTGAGCGGAGCGGCATATTGCCAGGGAGATTTTTTGTGGAGATTTTTTTTGAATTGCCACAAGGCTTTATTGGCTTGGTGGTATGCCTGCGGCAAAATGACCGAGTTGTCAGTTTTCCTATCGGCAATTACAGGAAGCGTAATCTGAAGTGGAGACTCAAAATACAGATGGCTCGAATCGTTTTTGCCTCTTTTGTAGTCATTTGGGCGTTGATTGGCGGGCAGTCGTCGGCCTCAACCCAGGCCCAGGCAGGGCAATTAACAGTTGAACAATTGGCGGCTGCCATTGCCCAAGCCAACGATGTTGCTGCACGACAGGCACTGCTGGATGCGCAACCTGCGCTTGCCACGCCACAGTTGGTCAAAGCCTTGATGGATGCGGCTGATCCTTTCGCCGACAAAGGGCAGTATCAGGATGCCATCGCTCTGCGAAATTTCGCGCTGGCGCTGGCCGAACGGATTAACGACCGCGAAGGCGTCGCCCGATTATTGCGAAAAATCGGCAGCGGCTATTACCGTCTGAATCAATACGACAAAGCGCGCGAATACGCCGATCGCACGCTCAAGCTGGCAACTGAATTGCGCAACGCCGAACTTATCGGGTACGGGCACGCGCTCCTGGCCAATATCCACAACGACCGCGAAGAATTTTCTGAAGCCGATGCCGAATTGCATTTAGCGCTGGCCAGCTTTGAACAAGCCAATCTGGTGTTGGCACAGGGACAGACTTGGAGCGATTTGGCGACCAATTACCGCGCCTGGAGCAAATTCGATCTGGCAGCCGAAGCCTTTGATCGGGCGCTTGACCTAAACGAAAAAGCCAACAACCAACGTGCGACGGCAATCACGCTGATCAATCAGGCCAATCTATTTTTTTCGCGCTCGGATTATTTGCGCGCACGAGCACAGTACCAACGCGCTTACGATCTGTTGACGCAATTGCAACTTACACATTTTGCCTTGATCGCACTTGGTAACATCGGAGTTGTCGAACGGTTGCTGGGCAATTCTGAACAAGCCGAAGCCGCCACTCAGCTTACTCTCAGAACATTGGCGGAAATTGGCGACGAAAAAGGGCAACTTTCTCCACTCACGTCACTTGGCAATTTGTATTTTGAGCGCGGAGATTACGCGCGGGCGATGGAGCAATATCAACGGTTGCGCTTTTTGGCCGAAAAACAGGAGAACAAATTACACGTCGGAACCGCATTGATGAACAGTGCGGGTGTGTATGAACGCAACGGTCAATGGGCACTGGCGCTTGACCACTGCCGCCAGGCGTTGCCGTTGTTCGAACAGTTGAATGAAACTTCTCAGCTTGCCGAACTCTGGCAAAAATTCGGTGACATATATGATGCCAATACCCAGCCGGAACTGGCCCGCGATGCCTGGCAAAAAGCGTTGCAATACGCCAATACCAGCGATGACCGCAGAGTGCAAGCCGAGATATATGAATCTTTGGCAGGGTTTTACCGTCGTCGCCAACAATTCGCTGCCGCAGAAGAATCCTTGCGACGCGCCACGCAGCTTGCGCAGGAAGCGGGTTTGCGCTTGCGGTCGCTCAGTTTGAAGGCTGAACGCGCGGAATTGGAATTTGCGCGTGGCGAATACACCGGCGCATTGCAATCCATCAAACAACTGCAAAAAGAAGCCGCTGACTTGAGTCTGGGAGATTCCTTTCCCGAAACTTATGCCATTGCCGGGCGTGCGCATCTGGCGCTGAAACACACTGCGGAAGCCGAACAGGCTTTCAATCAATCCATCGCCCTGATTGAAAAATTGCGCGGGCAATCCACCGACAACAATGCGCGCCAAAGTTTTTTCAGTACGCGCCTGAATGCGCATCAGGCGTTGTTGCCGTTGCTGGTGCAACAGCAACGTTACACCGAAGCCCTGACCTTGGCTGAACAAATGAAAGCCCGGGTATTGCTGGATGTATTGCAAGGCGCAGAAGCGCGGCTAACAAAATCACTGACCTCCGCCGAACAACAACGCGAACACGAACTGGCCGAAACCCTTGCGAATTTGAATGCGCAATTGCGCGCCGAACTTGCTGCTGACAAACCCGATGCCAAGCGCGCGACTGACTTGACTGCGCGCCGCGATCAGGCGCGTTTGGCGCGAGAAGCTTTTGAGACTCAGCTTTACACCGCGCACCCTGAATTGCGCGTTCAACGTGGCGCGGCGCAGCTTATCAATTTGACTGAAACCAACGCTTTGCTGGATTCGCAAACGGCTTGTCTGGAATTTGCCGCAGCCGGTGATCAGGTGTTTCTGTTTGTGCTGACGCGCTCGGATCAAAAGGCTGCGCTCAAGGTGTTTGAACTCAAATTAATGCAAGAACAGTTGGCGCAACGCGCCGAAGCATTCAGGAAACTGCTGGCCGCGCGCGACCCGGCTTACAAACCGGCTGCTCGCGCTTTGTATGATTCGTTGCTGGCTCCGGCGCGAGCTTTCTTGCAGGGCAAAACCAGTTTGCTGATTGTGCCTGATGCGACACTTTGGGAATTGCCTTTTCAAGCGCTGGTTACTGAAACAGGCCGCCACTTGTTGGAAACTTACGCCATCTCTTACGCGCCATCGCTTACCGTTTTGCGCGAAATGAAATTGCAACGCTCGCGTCCAAAAGCCAACGGTTTGCTGGCTTTTGGAAATCCGCAATTAAGCGCGCGCCAAATTGAAATGCCGAAACTCGCGTTGCGCGGGACTACGCTTGCGCCGTTGCCAGAGGCTGAGCGCGAAGTAAAGGCTCTGCCCCGGCTGTATGGCGCTGACAAAAGCCAGATTTACATCGCGTCTGAAGCCAGCGAAACTCGTTTGAAAGCCGAGGCGGCACAAGCGCGCGTGCTGCATTTGGCCACGCACGGAGTGCTGAGCGACAGCGCGCCACTGTATTCACACCTGATGTTGGCAGCCAATGACGTGCGTGAAGATGGCTTGCTTGAAGCCTGGGAATTGATGCGTATGGATTTGCGAGCTGAACTGGTCGTGCTTTCGGCCTGCGAAACCGCGCGAGGTCGCGTTGGAACGGGAGAAGGTTTGCTGGGTTTGACTTGGGCGTTGTTTGTCGCCGGTTGCCCGACAACCGTTGCCAGCCAGTGGAAGGTCGAATCCGCCAGTACGGCACAGCTCATGATTGAATTCCATCGCCGGTTGAATGTGGCTCCGCAATCCACCAAAGCCGAAGCCTTGCGTTCGGCATCACTGAAACTGCTGGCTAGTGAAACTTATCGCCACCCGTTTTATTGGGCAGGTTTTGTCGTGATAGGCGATGGACTGTAACGCGGGATTAGCGGCGTGTTTGGCGCTACTGAGCGCGCAAATTTTCCAGCAACTGTCGGGCTATAGGAGTTTGTGGATTTTCCTTAGCCAGAATCTGTAACTCGCGTTCGGCTTCATCGCGCATTCCTGCTTGAGCGTACAACAATCCCAGCAACAAATGAGAGCCTCGCGCCGCTGCGATTTCTTTGGCTTTGGATTGATCCAGAATCTTGAACCGAGCTTCGGGTGCGGGCGCGACCGGAGCTTTGATTTCTCGCCCGTTCTTAGTTGCGATGACTTGCCACAGATAGATTTGATTGCCGGCCAACGAGCGAGGTGGTGACCAGAAGGTTTCGGGCAAGGATTCGCTCTGCGCAACAGTTTCGTAATTGGTCGTAAAGATCGTGACGCGATAGCTGATTGCCCCGGCCAACGCTTGCCAACGCAGTTGCGGACGCGGCGATAGTTCGATTCTGCCCACTGGAGAAACCAGCGCAAAGCTTTCCTCGTTGCCAGTATCGCCGAACAACGTTTCCGCTCGCGCTTTTAACCCAGCGGGAGCGGGCGTCAAAGTGACCTTGCCACTTTTGAGCGCCGCAATCACCAATTG
>CAZXHW010000685.1:0-4756 GCA_964639915.1 uncultured Heliomicrobium sp. | reverse complement strand
CGGTGCTGACCGGGCTCGAAGCCCTGGTGCTGGCGCTCAGAATGCGAGGCTTGCTCCCCGTTGCGCCCGCGCCGCTGCGTTTCCGTTGGCAGGCGTTGCGTGATATCTGGCGGTTCGCAGCCGGGATGGGTGGAATCACGGTTCTCGCCGTGCTCCTTACCCAGACGGACAAGCTGCTGCTTTCCCGCCTGCTGCCGCTGGCCGAGTTCGGTCATTACGCGCTCGCCAGCACATTGGCCGCCGCGCTTTATGTGCTGGTCGCGCCCCTCAACAACGCGGTCTATCCCCGCCTGACCGAACTGGTAGTACAGGGCGACCAGCACCAGCTGGCTGCCGCCTATCACCGCTATTGCCAGGCCCTGACGCTGGCGGTGGTGCCCGCAGCGCTGGTGATGGCGTTCTTCTCCAACCATCTGTTGCTGCTGTGGACCCGAGACCCGGTATTGACCGACGCCGTCGCGCCCCTGGTCAGTTTGCTGGTGATCGGCAATATGCTGAACGGCCTGATGCATCTGCCTTATTCGCTGCAACTCGCCCACGGCTGGACCCGGCTCACCCTGACGGTGAATCTGGTGGCCGTCGCAATGCTGGTGCCCGCGATCTACCTGAGCGTCAAGGCGTTTGGTGTCATCGCCGCGCCCGTTGTCTGGATTGTCCTCAACAGCGGCTATGTCGCTATGGCGGTCCCGCTGATGCACCGCAAACTCCTTTCCTCGGAAATGTGGCGCTGGTACGAGCAGGATGTATCTGTACCCGCCTTTGCGGCGCTTGCCGCCGCAGTTGTGGCGCGAGCCGTTTCTCCCGCTGCGGCGCTCGATAAACCGCTGGAAAGCGTCGCTGCTGTTCTGATTTGCGCAGTGTTTGCGTTGTTCGGAGCCGTTTTGGCGTCCCCGTTTGGGAGAGACCAACTGAAATGCTATTTTCAGACCACTCCTCAATTGCGCTGAGCTGGCTTGTTGTCTAGCCAATACTAGTTTTATCGAATCCAAGGATTTCCGAATGGATAACAGCATAAAATTCAACGTCATCATACCTACAAGGGAAAGGGCAGATGTACTTGTTCATTGTCTGCGTACAATTGTTGCCCAGGATTACCAAAATCTTAAAATTATTGTGAGCGATAACTTCAGTCAGGATGGAACCAAGGATGTGGTGGCCTCGTTTTCAGACGACAGGATTGAGTATATCAATACCGGCTGTCGGCTAAGTATGGCTCATAATTGGGAGTTTGCTTTAAAGCATGTAATGGACGGGTGGGTGATGTTTTTAGGGGACGACGACGGACTGCTTCCGTGGGCACTTTGCACACTCAATAAATTGATACAGAAGCACAATGTTGAGGCGGTTTCTTCCGTCTTTGGAAGCTTTCGATGGCCCGGACATTTTTCCAAGTCGTTGCCTGGAAGATTATTGATTCCAGTATCAGAATATGTTGCCGTAAAAGATTCGAGATCTGAGCTTGAAAGAGCGCTTTCAGGCGATATTTCCTACGTTACGCTGCCATGGCTTTATCATGGTGGAGCCGCATCGATAGATTTGATAAATCGCGCGCGCGATAAAGGCGATCGTTTTTTTTGCTCTCAAATACCGGATTTATACTCTGCGGTAGCTCTGTGCTGTGTTTCTGAAAAATACCTCTCTATCGGGACGCCAATTGCAATAAATGGAGCATCGGTTCATAGTACCGGAACAGCCCAAATGTATTCTAATTCAGATCAGGATCATCCCGCAAAGATAGAATTCCAATCGGAAAATAATATTCCTTTTTACGAAACATTAATTATTGGAAAGTCTCTTCAGATTATGTTGTACGAATGTTACCTTCAGTCATGGCATCTGCATAATGGAAGCCTCGGTATTTCACTGAAAAACCAGCTCTTCGTAGCTATGGATGCTGCGCCATTCGCGCAGCGCCTAACCATTAAGGACGAGTGCCAAAGGATTGCGGATAAAAATGGTATTTCATTTTCATGTGGTGACGTAAGGATTAATAGAATTCAAAAACTTCTGTATCGTGCAGAGCGTGAATGGTGGAATATAGAAGTGGACGCTGAGAAGCTAAATATTATGAATGTATATGACGCTTCTGTGGCATCGGCTTACCTATATGGGTTTGTGCGGGGATCGTCGTTTCGATACGCTTTGTTGGCCACTAACTTCATCGGCCGTGTTATGCGTCATTTTAGGAAAACAATCGATATGATGTTCAAGGCCAAAAGGACGGTGTAGTGAGCGACGCTTGGAACCACTCACGGCTTACTTGAGTTATGGAAATTGGCGCTGGAGCCAACCCGACGCTGCCGGAAGCGCACATTGTGATCGCACGACAATTGACGTTGTCCCGCAACGTGGTTACTTTCCGGCCTTCAAACAAAGCCGGCCCGCGCCATGCAAGTCAGCATTCGCGAGCTCAAAGCACACCTGTCCGCCTGGCAGGTGCGCGCCCGGGCTGGTCACACGCTTGAAGTGACCTCCCATCGTAAGGTGGTTGCCCGCATCCAGGGGGTGTCGGAAGCGGCCCCCTCATCCGTGAAGGAACTGGTCGCCAGTGGTGCGGTGCAGTGGCAGGTCGGAAAATCGCAGCGCGCCGAGGTGCGTCTTTCCGAAGGCGGGAATCACCTTCCCGAACTGGTGACGCAAGATCGCACGTGGTCATCTATCTACGCACAGCCGCTGCTGGCCGGCGCTTTACTGATCCATGCCGAACACGGAGAATCTGAAGTGACACAAGTCAAGCGGGCGTTGATTACCGGAATCACCGGCCAGGATGGCGCCTATCTGGCCGCCTGGCTGATCAGCCAGGGCTACGTCGTGTACGGCACCTACCGCCGCACCAGTTCGGTGAATTTCTGGCGTCTTGAAGAGCTGGGTGTTCGCGATCATCAAAGCCTGGAGCTGGTCGAGCATGACGTGACCGATCTGGGCGGCAGCATCCGTCTGCTGGAGCGGGCCGAAGCTACCGAGCTTTATAACCTGGCTGCCCAGAGCTTCGTCGGGGTTTCCTTTGAGCAGCCGGTGACCACCGCGCAGATCACCGGGGTGGGCGCGTTGAATCTGCTCGAAGCGGTCCGTATCGTGAATCCTCATATCCGTTTTTACCAGGCATCGACCTCCGAGATGTTCGGCAAGGTGCAGGCCATTCCCCAGACGGAAACGACGCCTTTCCATCCCCGCAGTCCGTATGGCGTGGCCAAGCTGTTTGCCCACTGGGCGACGGTGAACTACCGCGAGTCCTACGGGATGTTTGCCTGTAGCGGAATTCTGTTCAATCACGAATCGCCGTTGCGCGGGCGGGAGTTCGTCACCCGCAAGATCACCGATGCCGCCGCCGGGATTCACCTTGGCAAGCAGGAGGTGCTGGAACTTGGCAATCTCGACGCCAAGCGGGATTGGGGCTACGCGAAGGAATATGTCGCAGGCATGTGGAAAATGCTTCAGGCGGATGCGCCGGACAACTATGTACTGGCTACCGGTCGCAGCGAGAGGGTGCGGGATTTCGTCACCATGGCGTTCAAGGCCGTGGGTATCAGGCTCCAATGGCGCGGCACCGGTGTGGATGAGCAAGGTCTCGACGCCGCGACCGGCAAGGTGCGAGTCAAGGTCAATCCCCGCTATTACCGCCCGGCCGAGGTGGATCTGCTGGTGGGGTTGCCGCTCAAGGCGAAGACCGAGTTGGGCTGGGAAGCACACACCACTCTCGAAGAACTCTGCCGATTGATGGTCGAGGCCGACCTGCGCCGCAATGAGAGCGGCGTATCCTTCTGATGCCTTCGCGCGGAGTGGTGATGCTGACCGGGGCCAATGGCTTTACCGGGTGCTATGTGCGCGAGGCGCTGCAAGCGGCCGGTTACCTTGTTGCAGGATTGATTCAACACGGGCCGGCCGCTGCGGATGAGGCAATGGCGAATCTGACCGATGCCGTCGCCCTGCGCGAGGTGGTGGCGAGGACACGACCGGATTATGTGCTGCATCTGGCCGCCATCGCATTTGTCGAGCACCAGGATGCCGAGCAGTTCTACCGCGTGAATTTGTTTGGCACCCTGAATCTGCTCGATGCCCTGATTGCCGAACAAATTCCGGTTCGCAAGGTGGTGCTGGCCAGCAGCGCCAACGTCTATGGCAATGCCCAGACTTCGCCGGTGAGCGAGCAGGCCAGGCCCGCGCCGGCGAACCATTACGCGATGAGCAAGCTGGCGATGGAGCATATGGCGCTGACGCGGCTCGACAAGCTGCCGATTGCGATTGCGCGGCCGTTCAATTACACCGGCGTCGGCCAGAGCGTCGATTTTCTGATTCCCAAGATCGTGGCGCACTTTCAGCGCCGCGAGCCGGTCATCCGGCTGGGGAATCTGGAGGTCGAGCGCGAATTCAACGATGTGCGTGCCGTGGCGCAGGTCTATGTGGCACTGCTTGATCGGCTTCCGGCCGGGGAAGTTGTGAACATCTGTTCCGGACAAGGACACCGCTTGCTGGATGTGGTCGATGTGCTGCAAGCATTGTCGGCGCACCGGATCGGGGTTGAGGTCGATCCGGATTTGGTACGGGCCAACGAGGTGCGCCGGCTGGTGGGTGATCCCGCCAGGCTGCATGCGGTGGTAGGGGCTTTGCCCGAGTTTTCTTTGCAACAAACCCTGGGATGGATGCTGCGGGCGGTCTGAGCGACTGCGTAATGGTCGTTCCCGCGTGGGCACGCTGCGCTTTGCCAGGGCTCAGGGCAGGTTTTGCCCACCCTGCGATTCTGATCTACCGCAAATCG
>CAZXHW010000684.1:0-4758 GCA_964639915.1 uncultured Heliomicrobium sp. | reverse complement strand
CGCCGCCAATTTTTGCGCCGTGCATTGATGGCAGTGTTAACAATCGCGTGTCTCAGCGCAGCGTTTATTTGGCTGCCCCGCTGGCTGAAACCGACGCTGGCCCGCGCACAAGTTCGTCTGGCGCGTGTGGAGTCTGGCCCGCTCGAGGCGACGATTACGTCTTCAGGCACGGTGGTGCCGGAAATCGAACAAGTTCTTTCGTCACCCGTCAACGCCCGCGTATTGCGGATTTTGAAACGCCCTGGCGCGGTGTTGGCCAAAGGCGAGCCCATCCTGGAACTGGACCTGAATGAATCACGGCTCGCGATTGAAAAGTTCAATCAGCAAGTCGAACTCAAACAAAATCAGCAAGCCAAGCTTAAGCTCGATCTCGAAAATACGCTGATTGATCAGCGCAGCCGTTGGGAAATCAAGCAACTGGATTACAAAGCCGCGAAAGCCGCTACCACCCGCAATCGCACACTAAACAAAGAAGGTTTGTTGTCGGAAGAACGTTTGCGCGAGGTTGAATTGCTGGAAGAGAAGACTCATTTCGAGTTAAAGCAAATCGAAGAAGCCCAGCGCAACGCTCAGCAATCCACACAAACGCAACTGGAAGGTCTGGCGCTGGAAATGAAGACTTTGAAGCGTGAGCAGGAAGAAGCCAGGCGGCAAATGGAACTCGCCACCGCCAAAGCCGACCGCGCGGGCGTGCTGACCTGGGTCATCAACGAAGAAGGCGCGACCGTGCAAAAAGGCGCGCTGCTGGCGCGGATCGCCGACCTGAGTTCGTTTCGCGTCGAAGCCAGTGTGTCGGATGTGCATGCCAGCCGGCTTGCTGCCGGTTTGCCGGTCAAGGTCAAGCTGAACGAAGCAACGATGCTGGACGGGGAAGTCGCGCGGATCAATCCGACGGTTACGAACGGCGTGATCACCTTGGTGGTCAATCTGGCAGACAAAGCCAATACGCAATTGCGCTCGAATTTGCGCGTAGATGTTTTCATCGTCACCGACCGCAAAGCCAAAGTGCTGCGCGTCAAAAAAGGCCCTTTTGCCAGTGGCGAAGGGCTGCGTGATGTCTTCGTGGTTCGCGGCGATGTCGCCGTCAAAACCCCTGTGCGTTTTGGCATTGTCGGCGCGGAAGAATACGAAGTCGTACAAGGCTTGTTTGAAGGTGAAGAGGTCATCATCTCGGATATGACCGATTACATGCACGTAAAAGAAGTGAAGTTGAAATAGCGGTTAAAGGAGAAAACAGCATGGCAGCAACCGGCGCAGCAATCGCGCAAACACAAAACGCGCAAACGCAGCAGCAAACCATGATTTACCTGGAAGGCGTCGAGAAGGTTTATCGCACGGAACGCATCGAAACCGTCGCGCTGACGAACATTAACCTGTCGGTGCGCAGCGGCGAGTTCATCTCGATTATGGGACCGTCGGGTTCGGGCAAAAGCACCCTGCTGAATGTTATCGGCTTGCTGGATGTCCCCAGCGGCGGACAGGTCGCGCTCAACGGCAAAGTGATCAATTCCTACAGCGACCGCCATCTGGCGCATGTCCGCAATGAAGAGATCGGGTTCGTCTTTCAGACCTTTCACCTGATCAGCGATTTAAGCGTGGTGGATAACGTCGAAATTCCGCTGCTCTATCGCAAAGGTTTGTCGAACGGCGAACGGCGCAAGCTGGCGCTTCAGGCGCTGGAACGTGTCGGCTTGCAGGCGCGCGTGCATCATTTCCCGAATCAGCTTTCCGGCGGCCAGCAACAGCGCGTCGCCATCGCGCGCGCAATTGTTGGGCGGCCCAAAATTCTGTTGGCCGATGAACCAACGGGCAATCTGGATAGCCAGATGGGCGATGAGATTATGGATGTGCTGAAAGACTTGAAAGAAAGCGATGGCACAACCGTCGTCATGGTCACACACGATCCGCGTCAATCGGAAAAGACAGAGCGCATTGTGCGTTTGTTTGATGGGCGGCAAGTCAGTTAGGGAGGCTTGGCTAACGATGTTTAGAAATTATCTCAAAGTTGCGTTCAAGGTTTTCCTGCGCCGCAAATTCTTCACCTTTATCAGTCTGTTTGCGATCAGCTTTACCTTGATGGTGCTGATGGTGGCGGTGGCGCTGCTCGATCACGTCATCGGCCCGCTTCCGCCGGAGAATAAGTTGCAGCGGACGTTGGGCTTCTACTCGCTCCAATTGCGCGCTGAGAACAATAGCTCAACCGGACTGCTCGGTTACGGCTTCCTGGATCGGTATGCGCGCAATCTGCCGGGGGTGGAAAAGATGAGCATCTTTGAGCAGGTCGGATACAAAGACGCTTATCGCAACAGCGAAAAGATCAGCCTGTACGTCAAACGTGCAGACGGCGAATTTTGGCAGATTCACGAGTTCAACTTTCTGGAGGGCAACCCGTTTACCAGTGACGACGACAAGAACGTTAATTTTGTCGCGGTCATCAATGAATCCACGCGCCGGAAGTTTTTCGATGACCGATCTGCGCTGGGCCAGACCATCGAGGTGGATGGGCAGCGGTTTCGCATCGTTGGTGTCGTCGCGGATGTGCCAATTTTGCGCTTGGTGCCCTTCGCCGACATTTGGGTACCGATTAGCACGACAGGCGCGGTGGATTACCGCCGTAAACTGCAAGGCAGCTATCAGGCCGCACTGCTGGCGCGCAGTCGCGCCGATTTCCCGGCGATCAAATCAGAATTTGCCTCCCGGCTGCCCAGCGTAGAGTTTCCCAACCCGAAAGATTTCAATGAGGCGCGCACTGGCGCCGATACTCGGTTTGAGGCCCTCGCGCGCATGACAGTTGGCAATGGCCGAGAAACATACCCGAATACATTGTTGGGCATCCTGCTGGGCATCGCCTTGCTGTTTATGGTGTTGCCGACGGTCAATCTGATCAACCTGAACGTCAGCCGGATTCTGGAACGCGCCAGCGAGATTGGCGTGCGCAAAGCCTTTGGCGCTTCTTCGTGGACGCTGATCGGTCAGTTCGTTGTTGAGAATGTGGTGTTGACGCTGCTGGGCGGGGTGATCGGTTTGGCGCTTTCGATATTTGTTTTGCGGCTGGTCAATCAAAGCGGGTTGATTCCTTACGCCGACTTTCAATTGAACTACCGCATCTTTCTGTACGGGCTGGCGCTAGCAATCTTTTTCGGGCTTTTCTCCGGTGTTTATCCCGCTTGGAAGATGTCACGGCTAAACCCGGTCGAAGCGTTGAAAGGCGGAACCCGGTGAATGCGTTACAGAGAGCGGTATTAAGTTTAGAAAAGTTCCGCTCAAAGCTCTGAAAGAGCGCAATTGAGTAGCCCAGGGCAACGCCCTGGGTAACGACGAGTAGCAAGATAAGCCCTGAAAGGGCGCAATAATTGCTCAGAATTTCGCCCTTTCAGGGCTTGGTAATCTAATGGCGCCCGCACCAAGGGCGTTGCCCTTGGCTGTTAAATTTCGCCCTTTCAGGGCTTTACGCTTAACTGGGCGGTAGCAACCTGATGCCCCAGCATTGAACAGATCAGGAGAAAATTATGGCTCGTCATTTGTTGAAAATGGTTTGGAATCGCAAACGCATTAACTTTCTGATCATCCTGGAAATCTTCGTTTCGTTTCTGGTGCTTTTTGGTGTGGTGGTGTCGGCAGTTTACCTAAGCGATAACTATCGCCAACCGCTCGGCTTCAGTTACCAGGACGTTTGGAGCGTGAACGTACAACAACAGGGTCAAGACCAGTCACCCGACGACAAAACACCGGCTGTCACTTTGCGCCAGATGATGCAGGCCGTACAAGAGCTAGAGGAAGTCGAAGCCGTCACTGGCATCGGGCATGCACCCTACAGTGGAAATAGTTGGGGCGGAGGGACCACCATCAATGGGCGCAAAATACAGATTGGCCTCAACCGCGCCGCCGACAATTTCAAAGACGTAATGGGTTTGCAAGTGGTCAACGGTCGCTGGTTCAGCGCTGAAGATGACGGCGCGAACTTTGAGCCAATCGTCATTACTCAGCGCTTGGCGCGTGAAGCTTACGGCGATGAGAATCCGATTGGCAGACGCTTCGGCGATCCCCCAAAACCTGGCGAAGCTGCTTCCCCTGAACAGGACAAAGAGCGTCGCGTCGTTGGGGTCGTTACTGAATTCCGCCAACATGGCGAATTTGCGGGCCTCGAAAATTTCCATTTCTACCGGTTCACCTATGACAAGCCCCCCAGCCATTTATTGATCAAAGTCCATCCCGGAACGACGCGCGCATTCGAAGAAAAACTCTCGCGCAAGCTACGGGATGTGAACAAGGATTGGTCGTATGAGATCGAGCCGCTGGCGAATATGCGCGAAAGCAGCTTTAAAATGTACCTTGCGCCGATTATCGCAGCAGGACTGGTGGCCGCTTTCTTAATGATCATGGTCGCGCTCGGTTTGACCGGCGTGCTTTGGCAGAACGTCACACAGCGTATCAAAGAAATGGGGCTGCGACGGGCTAAAGGCGCAACCGCGAACGATATTCACAGCCAAATTCTGGGTGAATTGTTTGTGATTACGACCTTCGGATTGCTGCTGGGGGTGGTCATTATCGTGCAGCTTCCCCTGTTGGAATTTATGGCTTTTCTCAGCACCAAAGTTTACGTTTACAGCATCGGCATCTCGCTGGTGCTGATCTATCTGTTGACGTTCGTGTGTGGGTTGTATCCCAGTAGGATGGCGACTAAAGTGCAGCCCGTTGAAGCTTTGCGCGATGAGTAAGTACATAGGCAAAATCAATTTGGTATTTTGCTTTTTATTT
>CAZXHW010000683.1:0-4767 GCA_964639915.1 uncultured Heliomicrobium sp. | reverse complement strand
GGATCAAAAGCGACTGGCCGGTGGAAAAGACTTTGCCAGCGGGCGTTCCTTCCAGCGGAATCACATCCCCCTCTCGAAACGTTTCCAGGTCTTTGTAGGAAACGTTTTTGTATTCGCGCAACTGGTTT
Source organism: uncultured Heliomicrobium sp. (assembly GCA_964639915.1). Classification (GTDB taxonomy): domain Bacteria; phylum Acidobacteriota; class Blastocatellia; order RBC074; family RBC074; genus RBC074. The sequence continues at coordinate 4,639 of CAZXHW010000683.1, read as the reverse complement.
TTCTCCGGTTCATACAGCGCAATTCCTGCCGCGTCGTGCGGCATCGTGTCGCGCAAACTTGCAGAAACGATTTTCACCAATTCGCTCAGATCAAGATGTGAAACAACGGCGTTGTTGATTTCCAGCAGCAACTTGATACGGTCGCGTTCCCGCGCGGCTTGCTGTTCCGTGTCGCGCGCGCGTTCGAAGTTCAGGGAATTTTCAACAGCGATGGCGATTTGATTGGCGCATTGCATGAGCAAGGCGACATCAGTCTCACTGAAAGCGTTCTCACGCAAACTCACCACGCTCAACGCGCCGAGCGTGCGGTCATGCGAAATGAGAGGCACAGCGCAGCCTGACCTGACGCCATTCTCGACCGCCTTACGCACCCGGGGCGAAGGAAATCTGGTTAGATCAACAACTGGCCCCACCAACACAGGTTGGCGTGTTTTGATGGCCTCGCCTTCCGGAGTATTTTCTACCGAACTTTCCACGCCTTCTTCAAAGGGAGCTTTGCCCAGCACTTCCAAATCCAGCGCATGAAGACGCAGTTGTTTTCCTTCAACATCGTGAAGGGTCAGAAGCGCCGCGTCGTGTGGGATAACTCGGCGAAGGCAGGGGGAAATCCCATTCAACAACTCCTTCAAATCCAGTTGCGAAACAATGGCGTTGTTGATTTCCAGCAGCAACCGCAGCCGGTCGCGCTCTTGCGCAAGTGCGATTTCAGCGACGCTTGCGCTTTCAAAATTCAAGGCATTGTCCACCGCAACCGCCACCAGCTTCGCCACCTGTTGGAAAAGCTCCTGGTCGTTTTCGCCCCAGGCATTTTCCTGCAAGCTTCCAAAACCGATTGCTCCCAATCTCCGCCCTGCCGATGTCAGCGGAAGAACATAGGCGGTTTTGATGCCGCGTTGTTTGAGACCGGGAATCACGCGCGAATAGCGTTTTTCGTATGCGCCAAGATCGTTAATCAACATTGGCTGCTGGGTTTGCCACACGAATCCGGCTGGCGCTTCTTCGATGGGAAGTTCGGTGGGGATTTGGGAGCCGTCGAATGTAGTCGTCTCCAGGACGTTCATCCGCATCATGTTGCTTTCCGCGTCATACAGGACAATGTTCACACCATCGAATTTGACGACGAGCTGCAGGCGGCTGGTCAAATCTCGCAACAATGATTTCAGGTCACGATGCACGGAAATGGATTCCGCGACTTCAAGCAGCGCCCGATATTGTCGCAGTTCGGCATTGTCTAGCGGTGGTCGAGGGTCAACGCTCATTTTCTTGAATCGAGAATAGAAAAAAGCAGTCTGCGATGAATGTGACTTCAGGCTCTGGCACGATCACGTTCGCGCAGCGCTACTGGAATGAAAAACCGGGGGCAAACATCCTGATTTCCAATTTATAACTGTTGCTTTGACGAGGCAGAATTGTCTTTCACGCTCCGATCAGACGCAACCTTTTACGGACAATCCGTATTGAAAACCCTACAGCAGAGTCCTGTGGGGAGCGCCATAAACAAAACGGCGTCACGCTTGTCTCATTCCAGCGTGACGCCGTTCTTTTTGCTTGCCAAACATCCAATTCGAATCGAATTTAGACGTCCAGATTCTTCACATCCAGCGCGTTGTCTTCGATGAATTTACGGCGCGGTTCGACCTGGTCGCCCATCAGCACGGTGAAAACCTGGTCGGTTTCGACAGCGTCGTCAATTTTGACTTGCAACAAGGTGCGCTTTTCCGGATCCATCGTGGTTTCCCACAACTGTTCCGGGTTCATTTCACCCAGCCCTTTATATCGCTGGATGTGCAGGTCCTTTTTCGCCGCCGTCAGAATGTGGTTCAGCAAATCTTCGCGCGATTCGACTTCGGTTTCGACTGCGCCGTCTTTGATGACGAACGGTGGCTGGCTGAGCTGCGCAAAGGTTTTGAATAACTCGACCGCTCGTTGAAATTCGACGTGCGTCGCCAGTTCCCAGTCAATCAAAACGCTGGAACCATTGGCCAGCTTGATTTCAACTTCCGATAGACCGTGCTCTTCGTCGGAAATCAGCTCGGTTTTGTATTCCACTTCAGCAATTGCGGCTTCAACTTTTCCGAGCAGGCTTTCGTCGGCAAAAATGTCGTGCAACTTGCGGCCTTCTTTTTGGAGCAGGCCTTTCTTGCCGCTGAACGCTTCCAGCATGGCATCCACGATCTTGCGCTCTTTCAACCGGCGTTCCAATTTGACGTAGTAGCCGTTGAATTCCACCAGTCTTTCCAACAGCGCCGTCAGGTCTTTGCCTTCGATGGTTTCGTTGGATTTTTTGATCGTTACGATGACGTCTTCCGTAGCCTTTTTCATCAGGTAACGGCTCATCTCGCGTTCGTCTTTGATGTAGCGCTCGGTTTTGCCTTTTTTGATTTTGTAGAGCGGAGGCTGGGCGATGTACACATAGCCTCTGGTTTCAGTTTGGACTTCGCCAGCTTCATTCGTCGTTTCAACTTTGTGTTCCAGCAATTGCGGCATCTGACGATAAAAGAACGTCAGCAACAACGTGCGAATGTGCGATCCGTCAACGTCTGCGTCGGTCATCAAAATGATTTTGTGGTACCGCAATTTGTTGATGTCGAAATCATCTTTGCCGATGCCGGTTCCCATCGCCGTAATCAAGGCTTTGATTTCATTGTGGCCCAGCATCTTGTCGAAACGCGCTTTTTCGACGTTCAGGATTTTGCCTTTGAGCGGCAAGATTGCTTGCGTGCGCCGGTCGCGTCCCTGCTTGGCTGAACCGCCTGCCGAATCTCCTTCGACGATGTACAGCTCGCTGACTGCCGGGTCTTTTTCCGAACAGTCGGCTAATTTGCCCGGCAGGTTCATCGAATTCAGCGCGCCTTTGCGAACGATCTCGCGCGCTTTGCGGGCGGCTTCACGGGCGCGGGCAGCTTCGACAGCCTTGCCAACGATGGTTTTGGCGACCGAAGGATTCTCTTCAAAATACGAAGTCAGCCGCTCATAAAGAAACGAATCCACAGCGCCCTTTACGTCTGAATTGAGTTTGCCCTTGGTTTGGCCTTCAAACTGCGGCTGCGGGATTTTGACGGAGATAACCGCAATCAAGCCTTCGCGCACGTCGTCACCTGACAAACCGCCTTTGAAATCTTTCAACAGGTTTGCAGTCTGTGAATAACGGCTGATAGCTTTTGAAAGCGCCGAACGAAACCCGGAAAGGTGCGTACCGCCGTCAACAGTGTTGATGTTATTCGCAAAGGAAAAGACCTTTTCGTCATAAGCATCGTTGTACTGAATCGCCACTTCGACAGTCAGGTCGTCGCCGTCAATGCCGGTCGCTGCTTTTTCAAAATACATCGGCTTCGGATGAAGCGTGTTTTTGTTTTTGTTCAGATGCTTGACGAATTCGGCGATGCCGCCTTCGTAATAAAACTCGTGTTTCTTTTCAGTGTCGGAACGTTCATCAACAATGGTGATTCTGATGCCTTTGTTCAGGAAAGCTTTTTCGCGCAACCGCTCCGACAGCTTATCGAAACTGTATTCGGAGGTAGTGAAGATTTCCAGGTCAGGCTTGAAGGTGATCTTGGTTCCGGTTCTGGAGGATTTGCCAGTCTTGATCAGGTCAGTGGATTTGATTCCCTGCCTGAATTCCATTTCGTAAACACCACCTTCACGGCGAATCTCCATCCTTAACCATTCCGACAGAAAGTTGACGCAGGAAGCGCCGACGCCGTGCAAGCCGCCGGAAACTTTGTACGCATTGCTATCGAATTTTCCGCCTGCGTGCAACACGGTCATGACGACTTCCGCTGCCGGGCGTTTTTCGGTCGGGTGCATATCCACAGGGATTCCGCGTCCGTTGTCTTCAACCGTGATGGAATTGTCCAGATGGATGGTGACTTCGATCTTGTCGCAGTATCCGGCCAGGGCTTCGTCCACAGAATTGTCTACGATTTCGTAAACCAGGTGATGCAAGCCCATCTCGCCGTTGGAACCGATATACATCGCCGGGCGCTTGCGAACAGCGTCACGGCCTTCCAAAACAGTGATTGATCCTGCACCGTAACTGTCGGGGACATGTCCGTTGATTTCTGCTTCAGTTTCTTGGTTTTTCTTTTCTTTGGCTTTCATAGTTTCAGTCATTCTGATGCTTGTTCGATTACCCGGCCTGCTTCAACCAGAAAGGTTGAAGCTCTGTGGCGGTAACGATCAGCGATTGAGCGCTTGGAAGTCGAAACGATGGTTTGCGCTTTGCCATCCAGATAATCGAGCAAAATCTCGATTCGCGTGCGGTCGAGTTCGGCATCAAGGTCGTCAATAAGGAAAATTGGGTACTCTTCAAACACCTGATGATAGACGGTCTGCTGCGCTAATTCAAGAATCAGCAGTGAGCTTCTTTGTTGGCCGGAACTGCCAAAACGGGCAATTTCATACCCGTCGGAAAGGATTTCCAAATCGTCCCGATGCGGTCCCACCAGGCTATACCCGACAGCTATCTCGTTCTTCAGCCTAAGGTTAAGCCGTTCCCGCAACAACGCGCTGTAATCACCCAGATCGCCTTTTCCTTCCAGCGAAGATTTGTAGCGAACCTTGATTTCTTCGGCTTGAAACAAGGAAGGATTCAATGCCGCTTGCAGTTTGGCTAAATACCCGGTTCGCGCCAGATACA
>CAZXHW010000682.1:0-4785 GCA_964639915.1 uncultured Heliomicrobium sp. | reverse complement strand
GCAAATTCCAGGTGCCGTGCCAGCCAATGCTGGGCGTGATTTGGAAATCAACGCGAGCCGTTGGGAACGACTGCATCGTCGTCAGCGACTGTTCCCACAGCATGTTCTGCATGAAGTTGTTTGAGATGCCGGGAATATCCTGTAGACGGGTTGTGGTGGCAGCCCGCGAATCGTTGATGTTTTTCAGAATGCCCGCCATGGTGGGGTCAACGGTGCTGGTATGGCCTGCCGTTCGCGCCACATCCAGCAGGTTCACTGTGCGCGTGCTGCCATCGGTTGCCAGATACGTGAAGTTGCCCTGCAAAGCCGCTGCGCTCAAAATTGGCGTTGAATAGGTTTGGGTGCTGGGTTGTGGCTGTGCTTCGTAATACGCGAAGAAAAACAACCTGTTTTTAAGCCGTTTGGAAAAGGGAACCAAAGGGCCGCCGATGGAACCAACAGGATTATGCTGGCGCGATTTGTTACGTGGCAAACCCTGCATATTGCGGAAAAAACCATTGGAGTTAAGCCATTCGTTGGTGCCCTGGTAAAGAACCTTGCCGTGGTATTGCTCTGTGCCGCGCTTGGTCGTCATGCGGATTTGCATGGCGCCTTCGCCGCCTGCATCTGCGCCCAAACCGGTTGTCGAAACGCTGACTTCTTCGATGGCGTCAATGCGCGCCGGAGCGAAAGCAAAAAAGCTGGTGCCGCCGCTTTTGAAACGCTGCGAATTGTTGTTCATTCCATCCAGCGTGATGTTGAGTGAAGCATTCGGCAGGCCGTTGAATGTACTGTTGCGGTCGCTGGTGCTGCGAGAACTGCCTGCGATCAGCACTGCGAAATTCAAGCTATCGCGTCCCGCGTACGGCAGGTTTTGAACCAGTTTGTTATTGATCGTGCCACCGACTTCAGCGGTGGTGGTATTCAATTGTTCTGCACTGGCGGCGATCTGGACAGTGTCCGTCGCTGCGCCCAGGCTTAAATCCACAGAGATGTTCGTGGTGCGGCCTGATTCCACGACAACTTCCGAAATCACCGCAGTCTGAAAACCGGTGGCGGTGATGGAGAGTTTGTAAGAGCCGAACTGCAACGCCGGAAAAATAAAGCCGCCATCGGTGGAAGTCACTGTGGTTTGCTCAACGCCAGTGCCCTTGTCTGTGGCTTTGACTGTGGCATTGGGAACCACCGCGCCATTGGGGTCGCGAACGATTCCACGAATGCCAGTCGTTGTGATTTGGGCTACAGAAGATATTGCCAGCGTTGCCAGAATGGCAGCGAGAACAAGCGTCTGTGTAATAAATCTGGGTAACGGTTGATCCTTCATTCCATCCTCCTAAATGCACTCAGGTGTGATGCGTCAGTTATTCCTGATTGTTCGAGGTTATTTTCAGCCGCCCGAGGAGAATCTTTTGAGGGAGAGCCTTCAAAAGGGTTCTTCAAGCGATGACTAAGTGCGAAGCAAGAATGAATGCCGCCAGGTAACTTCGACTGATCTTGGTACTGGGAGGCATTCCAACATCCCAGATGCTTAGCTTGAGTAACTCCCGCAAAGATGAAATCACTTCCCGCACGCAACCATGCAGGGAACCGCTGAACGATGCAGCAGTCTTGGATGGGAGTATCACTGTGAATACAGCTATTTTGATTTAGAGCGCGTTATTCACAGGTCTCCCTGTATGTTTGCGGAATTTCCAGCATTGCTGCCAGCTAACAGGAATTTGCGCTTTATTGGTTACTCCGTCTTGTATGCGCGTAAGATGGATTGAATGGGCTTAGGGAGTGGCAATTCGCGATTGTTTACAAAATCCATTGCCATTGAAATTATGCCTAAGGTTTCTCAAGCAAGCAGTGATTCAAGTTGCAAGTCGTGGAAAGGCATCTTGTATTTTTGGAAGCTGGCTTGGACGTGCTTAGCATGCGGCGGGTCAAATTCCATTTTTCCCTCGAACGGGCAAATCGCCATCAGAAGACTCTGCAATTTATTGCCAATTTCCCGGTGAATTTATTGACGGCTCTTATAGGCATATTGTATACAATCTTTGCCAGACAGGACTCTACTAACCTTTCAAACACATGATTTCGGTTTACCGGCCTTCAGTCGCGACAGCGATTGTTGGTCGAATTTCCTTTCGGAATATCTTGAAGGAATTAAGGAGAAGCTGCCCATGTCCACGCAATTGCCTCCGGGAAGTTATTACGGCCAGACTTTGCGTAGCCGCAAGGTTTCCAGTTTCGAACTGACAGAGCGTGTTTATTCGCCTGGATACGAAACTCCGAAGCATACGCATAAGCAGGCTTTGTTCTGTTTTGTGATGGAAGGCGGGTATACGGAAACTTATGGCAGCAAAACGCGGGAGTGCAAGTCTTCAACCTTGCTGTTTCATCCGCCGGGGGAATTGCACGCAGAGCGCTTTCACGCCACGGGAGGCCGTTCGTTCATCATCGAAATTGCTCCAAACTGGTATTCGCAAGTGAGGGAGCATTTGAATGTGGCTGAAAACTCATCTGATTTTCATGGCGGCGCATTCGAATTGCTGAGCCGCAAGCTTTACAAAGAGTTTTCCAACACGGACGAAGCCTCTCCGCTGATTATCGAAGGCGTGATGATGGAAATGCTGGGCGAAACCGTGCGGCATAGTGCTGCGAAGCCGGGCTACAATTCACCGCGATGGTTACAGCAAGCCAGGGAATTGTTGCACGAGCGGTTCACCGAAAATCTGACGCTGGCCGATGTGGCGCAGACCGTTGGGGTGCATCCGGTACATTTGGCGCAGACGTTTCATAAGGCTTACCAATGCACGGTTGGAGATTATGTACGCCAACTACGCATCGAATACGCTTGCCATGAGTTGGCGACTTCCGCCAAACCAATTGTGGACATTGCGCTGGCGGCGGGCTTTTGCGATCAGAGCCATTTCACACGGACGTTCAAGCGTTCCATTGGCACGGCGCCTTCACAGTACCGCGAATCATTGCGTAACGCTTGAAGACAATGCTGAATGGGGAAAGAGATTGATCGGGGAAGGCGTTCATTTTCCATTTGCCAGATTAGATTTGTTATTTGTCATTGGCTGGTCACCGTTGCTCACCTTTAGCCGATGAAAAATGACAACTGACGAATGGAAAATGGGAAATAACACGCCTGAAAAAGTTTTGCCTCGCCGCTTAATCGCATTCAAGCTGCCTTACGAAGGTTCAAGACCGCTTGCCTAAACCTCTGATTTACTGCACATTCAGTGAACAGCCGAAAGTTCTTTTGGCTTCACTCTAAATACTCAAAACCAACTAGCACTGGGAGAAACATCCGGAATGACCACCCAACGAATAAACCGGGTAAAAGTGATTGACTCACACACGGGCGGAGAACCAACGCGCGTTGTTGTCAGCGGCGGCCCGGATTTGGGCAATGGCTCGATGGCTGAACGCTTGGAACGATTCAAAAACGAGTTCGATCAATTTCGCTCCGCCGTAGTCAATGAACCGCGCGGCAATGATGCCGTTGTCGGCGCGCTGCTGTGCGAACCTGTAGATCCTACCTGCGCGGCGGGCGTCCTTTATTTCAACAACGTAGGCTATTTGGGAATGTGCGGCCACGGCACAATTGGGTTGATGGTTACGCTGGCGTACCTTGGCCGTATACAGCCAGGCACGCATCGCATTGAAACGCCTGTTGGCGTTGTCGAGGCCACGCTGGATGAAAGCAACTTTGTCAGTGTCGCCAACGTGCCCAGCTACCGGCTGGCGACAAACGTTCCTGTCGAAGTTCCCGGCCACGGTCCCGTTACGGGCGACATTGCCTGGGGAGGTAACTGGTTCTTTTTGGTCAATAGCAACGGCCATAAATTGGAGATGGAAAACCTGGAAGAGTTGACCGACTTTTCCTGGCGCATTCGTCAGGCTTTGACGGAGCAGGGAATGACCGGCGCAAACGGACAGGAAATTGATCACATTGAACTGTTTGCGCCTTCGCAACTGGACGGCGTGCAGAGCAAAAACTTCGTGCTTTGTCCGGGCAAAGCTTACGACCGTTCTCCTTGTGGAACAGGCACCAGCGCCAAACTGGCTTGCCTGTATGCCGATGGAAAATTACAGGAAGGGCAAGTCTGGCGGCAGGAAAGCATTGTCGGCAGTGTGTTTGAAGGCAGCATCCGCGTTGCCGGAGACGAGGTTTTTCCCACGATCAAAGGTTCCGCGTTCGTCAACGCCGAAGCCGATCTGATTTTGGATGAACGCGATCCGTTCTGTTATGGAATTCGCCGATGACTTTTGACGTAGCCATTGTGGGCGGCGGCATCGTTGGCGCAGCTTGCGCACTGGAAGCCGCGCGTTCGGGCTTGCGCGTCGTGGTCATTGAGCCAAGCGTGATCGGCGGAGGCGCAACGGCGGCAGGAATGGGTCATATCGTGGTGATGGACGATTCCGAAGCCCAATTCGCGCTCACGCATTACTCCCAGCAACTCTGGCAGGAAATCGCGCCGGAGCTTCCCCGGGAAATCGAATATGAAGAATGCGGCACTTTGTGGGTCGCCGCTGACGAAGAGGAGATGGACGAAGTGCGCCGCAAGGTGCGGTTTTACGAAACGCACGGCGTTGCAGTGGAAATCCTGGACGACAAGGCATTGGCCGAAGCTGAACCACATCTGCGACCAGGCTTAGCAGGTGGGTTGCTGGTTCCCGGTGACGGGGTAGTGTATCCGCCTTGCGCAGCAAAACACTTTCTGGATGAAGCGCAATCGCTTGGCGCGCAGTTGAAACTTGGCTTTTCCGCTGTTGAGCTAAGTGACAAGGGCGTAAAATTGAGCAACG
>CAZXHW010000681.1:0-4785 GCA_964639915.1 uncultured Heliomicrobium sp. | reverse complement strand
GTCACCTGTCCGGGGAATCAGACGGCCAATGCGGCTCCGGGGCTTTGCTCGGCAGTCGTGACCTATCCCGCGCCAACAACCACCGGAACCTGCGGAACTGTCACCTGCACGCCTGCTTCTGGATCAACTTTCCAGAAAGGCGTCACAACCGTCACCTGCACGACCACTGCCGGGCCGAGTTGTAGCTTCACCGTGACGGTAAACGACAATCAAAATCCGACCATCTCCTGTCCAAGCAGTTCTGTCGTCGTCTCAAGCTCTCCGATTTCTGTTTCGTATCCGGCCCCAACGGTGTCGGACAACTGCTCAGGAGTCGGCTCGGTAAATTGCAGTCCCGCTTCCGGTTCCACCTTCCCGCTGGGTATGACAACTGTCACCTGCAACGTGGCGGATGCGGCTGGCAATCCCGCAAGCTGCAGCTTCACTGTTACGGTCAAAACGCCAATTCAGAAAATTGATGAGTTGATCGCAATGGTGCAGGCGTTGGTTCCGCCACTGAACAACGGCAATGCCAATGCTTTGATCTCCAAACTGGAAAACGCAAAGAAAGATTTGGAAAAAGGGCATATCACGCCTGCCTGTAACAAACTCGGTGCGTTTATCAATCAGGTGGAGGCATTTATCCAGAGCGGGAAACTTACTCCTGCTCAAGGCCAGCCGCTGATTGATTGTGCCGAGATGATCCGTGCGGCACTTGGCTGCTCCGGGGCCGGCAGCGCAATCAGCGACTTCGACGGCGACGGCAAAACAGATTTGTCAGTCTGGGACGGAATGAATACCAGCTTCTGGCAAATCATTCTCAGTTCAACCAACAGCCTGCAATCCATTTACTGGGGCAGAGCCTACGGTCCGTTTAACGATGTTGTCGCCCCAGGCGATTATGACGGGGATGGCAAAGCGGATGCGGCTGTTTTCCGGCGATCCAACGCCACTTGGTACATCAAACGAAGCAGCGACGATCAAACGATGGCTGTACCCTTTGGGTTGGGTACGGACCTGGTTGTTCCCGCTGATTACGATGGCGATGGACTCACAGACATTGCTGTATTCCGCGCGAATGAAGGTCGCTGGTACATCAAACGCAGTTATGACAACCAAATACAGAATGTGTTTTGGTCTCTGCCAGCGTCCTCCCTGTCTGCTATCGTACCTGTCCCGGGGGATTACGATGGCGACAGTTTGGCCGACTTGGCGGTCTTCAGCCGGTCTACTGGTTATTGGCACATTAAATATAGCAATGATGACAGGGTTGTTCAGAAACAGCTTGGCGACAGCACCGTTGTCCCGGTTCCTGCCGATTACGATGGAGACGGCAAAACTGACATCGCCATCTGGAATGGTCCAACGACGTATTGGCACATCATCAAAAGCACGGATGGCACCACACGCGATGTTCCCTGGGGCCGAAGCGTGATGGGCGACATTCCCGTCCCCGGCGATTTTGACGGAGACGGATTGGCAGACATTGCCGTCTGGCGATCCACCACCGGCACCTGGTACATCCAACTCAGTCAAAGCAGTACCATCTTGACCAGACAACACGGTTCGCCGGGCTTTGTTCCCATACCTGCTGGCCCACAACGCTAGCTCAAAAAAGAAGCGGCAGGCCCTTAAAAAGCCTGTCGCTTTTTTGCATTCGCGAACCCGACCTGTATCATCTGTAGCTAACTAGCAAGCAGCCAAACAAGAGATAGAGGTTTATGAAGAAGAAAAATTCAAATCACTCTGACGAAGAAGACGATATGCTGCCGGAATATGATTTGAGGCAGATGCGAATCGTCAAACGAGGCCCTGGCCACACCAATCCGAAAGCGGCAAAGCTGGTGCGAGTGACGCTTGATCCTGATGTGGCCGTAGCTTTTACGGACGATCAAGCAGTGAATGAAGCGCTACGGACGTTGTTGCGAATCGCGACTCAACAATCTGTCGGCTTAGCGACCAGTCCGTCAAAAGCAGGATAAGCCTGCGTGAACTACGGCAACTCCGCCAACGCCATTTCAAAATCCTGCGCCATTCCCGGATGTCCATGTTTAGTCGCAGCGGCAATTCCCTGCTGATACGCCAGCCGCGCTTCCTCGAATTTGCCCAGCCGTTCCAGCGCCTGCCCCAGTTTCCCGTACGCATTGCCTTGATCATCGGCCTGATTCAAGTAGGTTTGCAGTTCGGCGGCAGCTTCTTCAAACCGTTCCAGCTTCAACAATTCATTCGCCAACCCGAACCGCACAGTGGTGTTATTTGGCTCGGCGGTAAGCATTTTTTTGAAAACTTCGATTCTTGATTCGGCCATTGGTAGCTCTCCAGCTTGAAAATCGGATTAGGGTGGAAGGAAGGGATGATAGGCAGGCAACCTGGAAGCGTCAAACCACAGTCGTCGCGTGTTAAGACCTGACACGCGCCATCCGACTGGCTTATACTCTCGTCCGCATGCAACCACACGATAATCTGGTATCACGTTACACTGCGCAGGCCGACGAATTGGAGCAAGTGATCTCCACTGCAACGGCTGAAACCATGGTTCGCCAGCCGGGTGAAAACCGCTGGTCAATTTTGCAGGTGGTTTGCCATCTGGCGGATGCGGAACTGTTGGCTTCGGTTCGCATTCGCCGAATCATCACCCAAGATCGCGCACGGCTTTGGGGGTATGAGCAGGAAGTCTGGGCTGACCGGCTGGCGTATCAGCATCGCAAAATTGAAACCGTCTTGGCACGCTTTGCCCTGCTCCGGCGCGAAAATGGAGAGCTTGTAGCCAGCCAGCCCGCCACCGTCTGGGAGCAAACGGCTGAGCATGATTTGTACGGCGTGCTGTCTCTGCGGCAATGGATCGAAGATTATCTGGATCACACATCGAAACATTTGAATCAAATCAGAGAACTGATTGGGGATCAAAATCAATAAAAGGAAGTTTTATGGCAAAAACTCAGGAAAAACCCGCACAGGTGAAAGAAGTGAAAGAGAAAAAAGAACCCAAGGACAAAAACGGCGACGCTTTGGTTGGACGCGTTAAAAAAGTTATCAAAAAATCGCGCCGCAAATTGGGCGAAGAAAAGTTTGAAAAACAGCTTCAGCGCACCATCGCCTTTCTGGAAGAAATGCAGCGCAAACTGACAGAAGCCGTCACCAGCAAAACCGAAAAGGCTGAAAAGAAAGCCAAACCTGCGCCCAAAGCCAACGGCAAAGCGAAAGTCAAAAAAGCTGACAAGAAAGACAAGGCGAAAACCAAGTCTGCAAAGCCGAAAGCTGCAACAACAGAAGCAACTGCGAGCAAATAACGGCGTATGGCAATTCTGCTTGATTCTTTTCAAAACGGAGCGCGTGGGCCATTTCGGTATTGGCACCGCCGCTGCGGCCACCTTGTTTCTGACAGTTCGCTGGAAGAGCTTCACGAATTCGCAGCCGAATTGGGGCTGCGCCGCGAGTGGTTTCAAAGAAAATCCATCCCGCATTACGACCTGACCGGAACCGTTTACGAACTGGCAATTGAACGCGGCGCGATCCTGGTTTCGTCGCGCGAAATCGTTCGCAGAGCCGTCCGGCTGGAAGTTCAAATCACAGTTTTGGAATCGGCTGAAGCGGACTGAACCCAAAATTGACAGTGTTTCAAACCGCGTGCTACTTTGCCCGCTCGTTGCAGCAGACAGATCATCGGCAGTAAGTAATAGGAGATTGGCCATTGAATTTCGACTCTCTCTTCACCGTCCCGATTGGCGATTTGATCCTTTATTTCGTCGCATTCATCCTTTCCCTTTCCGTTCACGAAGCAGCGCATGCGGTTACGTCTTATTGGTTTGGCGATGATACGGCGCGTTTGCAAGGCCGCATCTCGCTCAATCCAATGGCACATATTGATCCGATTGGCACTTTGGCAATCCCATTGCTGGGATTCCTGACGGTTGCCCAAGGCTTGCCGCCACTGATCGGCTGGGCCAAGCCCGTTGACGTGAATCCGAATCGCTGGCGTAACAGGGACTTGGCCAATATTACGGTTTCGGCTGCAGGCCCAATCAGCAATCTGATTCTGGCAATCATCTGTTTTATTCCGCTCAAAGTGATGCTGCTGCAAGGAACGGTTGTTCCCAGTTTTATGCAAGGCGGACGTTTCAACATGGTGACCCCGCTTGCTGAAGGCTCTAGCTGGCTAGTTCCAATTTGCACTTTTCTCAGCGTGATGCTGCTGCTGAATGTCTCGCTGGCAGTGTTCAATCTGATCCCCATTCCGCCCCTTGATGGCAGCCACGTATTGGAAACATTTTTGCCGGAAAGTTTTCGGCCACTGTACGAACAAATCAAACCTTATTCTTTCTTTATTCTGATCGGATTGATGTGGCTTGGCGTGATGAGCTACATCTTCACCCCAGTGATGATCGCAGTCATCAAGACGCTTTACGGCATCTGGTAGACCGATCCTGACAAACTCCATGAAAAAACGAATCGTAAGTGGAATGCGCCCGACCGGGAAACTTCACCTGGGCAATTATGAAGGCGCGCTGAAAAACTGGGTTAGCCTGCAGGACAGCTACGAAAGCTTTCACTTTGTGGCGGACTGGCACGCGCTGACTTCGGATTACGCCGATACCTCGAAGATCCATGAAAACACTGTCGTGATGGTGACGGATTGGCTGGCGGCGGGACTTGACCCAAACAAAGCAACCATCTTCGTTCAGTCGCTGGTTCCCGAACACGCTGAATTGCACATGTACTTTTCGGCGGTCACACCGTTGGGCTGGCTGGAACGCGTGCCGACATACAAAGAACAGCGCGAAAACATCACCGACAAGGACTTGGGCA
>CAZXHW010000680.1:0-4786 GCA_964639915.1 uncultured Heliomicrobium sp. | reverse complement strand
ACCGGTTTTCAGTCCCAGATACACCGTCGAAGCGCCGAAGATGACGCCAAAGACTGCGCCTAAAATGACTGCGCGCGGCGTAAATTCGGGGATGAGAGTCGCGGCAGAAACGTATGGCTTGTGCGGTTCGACAGCAGCCCCGTTTATGTTTTTTGCCTCAGCAGCCATAAATGTCTCCTCGTAAAGTTAAAAGCCGGGTTGGTTAATAGACTTCGTATCAATTTTTGTCGCGTACTTCTTGGCTACAGCTTCAATTTCGCTGGCTTTGCCGATCAGGACGAAAACCAGATTGTCCAGCGGGAAATACTGTTTGATCACGCGCTGGGCATCGGCCAGCGTCATCGAATCAATCTTGGCGTAATACTCATTGATGTCGCGTTCATCCAAGCCATAAAACTCCAACTGCGCCAGCAAATTGGCCTGCTGGTCCGTGCTTTCGATGCGCGGAGGGTATTGCCCTTTGATGTAGTTCTTGGCGGATTTCAGGTCTTCTTCGCTGATGCCTTTTTCGTGCAGACGCTTCAGAATTTCCAGCGCCATATCAATCGCTTTTTCCGTCGTCTCGTTGCGCGTATAGGTTGAAATCGCGAACGGACCGGCGGCTTTTCGTTGATCGAATGAGGAACGCGCTCCATACGTCAGCCCGGAGCTGACGCGCAAGGCATCATTCAGCATTGAGGTAAATCGTCCGCCAAACAGCGTGTTGATGACGCCGATGTAAACGCGGTCAGAATTGGTTCGCGCAACGCCGACATTGCCAATTTCGAAATAGGTTTGTGTCGAATCTGGTTTGTCCACCAGCAGCAACTTTTTGCCTGTGGCGGCAACCGGAGAAGGCAGGTTGATTGCCGGAGTTTTTTTGTCCGCCCAACCGCCGAACTTGTCGGTCAGCAGCTTTTCCATCTCCGTTGCTGTGAAGTCTCCGGCAACGGCCAGAATCGTGTTCGATGGCGTGTAAAAACTTTCGTAAAACTTCGTGATGTCTTCACGGGTGATGCCTGACAGAGACTTTTCGTCGCCATCAGTTGGGCGACCGTATGGATGCGAACCGTAAAGGTACGCCGCAAAATAATCGCCGATGACTCCGCCTGCTTGATCCTTGGCAGACTTCGCGCCGTCAATGGCTTGCTTCAACAGCTTGGTGACTTCATCAGCCGGAAACGTTGGACTCAGCAGCGTATCGGCAAATAAATCCAAGCCTTTGCCAATATCTTTTTTCAGAAACTCCGCGCGGCCACTGGTGTAATCGTAATCGGCTCCGGCTCCAAGCTGGCCGCCGATGAAATCCAGTTCGGCAGAAAGCTGCCCGCTGGTGCGCGATTTGGTTCCTTTACGAAGCAGGGAAGCCGTCAAGCTGGCCACGCCTTCTTTATCCGCCGGATCGGCAATTGAACCGGCTTTGACGATAAACGAAAAACTGATGATCGGAATTTCCCGCTGCTCCATCATCAAAACCGTCAAGCCATTTTTGAGTTTGACCTTTTTGTAAGGCGGCAGTTTCAGACCTTCGTCAAGCGTGTTGCTCGTGTTTCCAAATACGCTTGGAACCGTCAGGGTAAAAATCAAAAACAAAATCGAAACTCGTTTCAGCATCTCTTCTCCTACTTTTCAGCTTTATGTTCGCCTTCCGTTTTTTCGGGAATCAGCGTGGCGACGGTCCGGTTCTTTTCGGTAAAGTATTTTCTTGCCACTCGTTGAACGTCATCTTTCGTAACTTTGCTGTAATCGTCGGCAGCGGTGAATAGCTTTTTGTAATCGCCGAAAAAGACTTCGTAGCTTCCCAGCGTATTGGCCTTGCCGCTGATGGTTTTCATCTGGCGATAGAAATTCGCCAGCAAAATGTTCTTGGCTTTTTCCAGTTCCTGATCGGTGACGGCGGAAGCTTTGACCTTGTCGAACTCGTCATAAATCGCTGTTTCAACCTTTACCGGTTCGACACCAGCTTTCGGTTGAGAATTGACCGTGAAGAGCGTTGGATCAAATGTCGGTCGCGTGCCGCCTTGCACAAACAAGGCAATTTGATCTTTGTCTACCAGACGCTGGTACATGCGCGAGCTTTGGCCGGAAAAAAGAATCGTTTGCAGCACTTGCAGCGGGTAATAGTCAGGATCGGACGCCGCTGGCACGTGATACCCCATCATCAGAATCGGCAATTGCGCAAACTTGCGAACCGTGACGCGGCGTTCGCCAAGCTGTTCTGGCTCCTTAGTTGTGACTTTGGCGGGCGGATCGTGCGGCGTAATTGGCTCGATGTATTTTTCGGCCAGCTTAACGATTTCAGCCAATGAAATGTCGCCACTGACAACCATCGTCGCGTTCGAAGGCGAATAGCCCATTTCGAAATGGCGCTTCAGGTCTTCCAGCTTCCAGTTTTCAATGTCCACCATCCAGCCTACAACCGGCCACTGGTATGGATGCGCCGTAAAAGCCGCCGCCTCAAGCTGTTCCGACAATATCCCGAAGTTGTTGGCGTCAACGGAAGAGCGACGCTCTGAAGCCACGACGCCGCGTTCGGATTCGATGACTTTCGGATCAAAGCTTAAATCGCGAATCCGGTCGGCTTCCAAATCAAAGATCAAATCCAGCGCCGAACGCGGAAACCAGTCCTGATAAACCGTCAGGTCGTTGCTGGTGTAGGCATTGTTCGATCCACCCGCAGCTTCCATCACGCGGTCGAATTGTTTCGGGCCGTATTTTTTCGCGCCGTTGAACATCATGTGCTCAAAGAAATGCGATAGCCCTGTCGTGCCCGGACGTTCGTTGCGCGAACCAATTCGATAAAAAATGTACAGCGCCACATTCGGAATGGAGTGATCTTCTTCGACAATGATCTTCATTCCGTTTTTCAGCGTATGCGTTTTGATTTGGAATTGCTGCGCTTTGGCGGCGGCTGTCATTAAAAACAGAACAGCCAGCGCCAGGAAACAGACCTTGATCGGCTTCATAAAATACTTTTCCTTAATTTCAGTGCTACTTGTTTGCGCGAAAGGGATAGCGCAAAGAGAAGTGATAAAAACTGCCGTTACTGCAAATCGCCATCGGCGATCATCGTGCCCGCTTGCGCTTGAGCCGCTTCGACAGCTTCGAGCAGCGCCAGCATATTACAATCCGTTTGACCGGCATCCGTCTGGTTTACCGAAAACAGTTCCGGGTAATCCAGCACGCAAACTGTGCATCCTGTGCCGCAGCAGACAGGCAGGTCAGGATCAAGCGTTGGCTCGAACTGCTGCCCGCTTGGTGAAATGCCGGGCGGGCCGGATAGATTGGTAAACTGCTTTTGTTGCATTTTGGTTGCTATCATCACGGTCAGTAAGGACTTAAACCCTAGCCGAAAGGCACTATAAGAAATCGCCCGCAAAACTGTCAACGAGCCGATTGAGTTACGCCAGATGCTTTAGTATTCTTCGCACGCCGATTTTAAGTCACAAACGGTTTCACCCCTTTAGATCAACTGACAATCTCCTTGGAACGTCAATCACTGGCGCTGGCAATCTTGTTTATGCCAGCCGTTATTTGGGGAGTATAGACGATGCGGTATTGCAGAGTTTGTCATCGTTGTTTTGGCGACGGGGTGGAATTTTGCTTATTCGACCAGACAGCCACGCGCGACATCGAATCGTTGCCGCTAATCATCGAGGGCAAATACCGTCTGGAACAGTTGATCGCGCACGGAGGAATGGGAAGCGTTTACCGTGCCACGCATCTGACCTTGGAACGCTCTGTCGCCATCAAAATTCTGCGCGCAGAATTCCTGGCCGATGCCACCGCGCGCGAACGATTCAACCGCGAAGCCCGCGCCGCCGCCCGCCTGAAACATCCAAACATTGTCGCCGTTTACGATTCCGGCCACCTGCCGAACGGTTCGGCTTACCTGGTAATGGAGCTGATTGAAGGCCGCAGTTTGCGTGAAGAAATGCGCGCGCATGCAGTTCGGCTTGGCCAAATGCGGCCAGAACGCGCGGCCGCAATTTTGTCGCAAGTTTGCGCGGGGATCGAAGCCGCTCACCGACAAGGCATCATTCATCGCGATCTGAAGCCGGATAATGTAATGATCGAATCGGCTTCAACATATTCAGGCGACAGCACGGAACGAGTGTTAGTGCTGGATTTTGGCATTGCCAAACTTGCCATCCCTGAAAACGGAGAACAGACCTGGAAGGGTCTGACCGACGAAAACACGATTGTCGGAACGCCGAAATACATTTCGCCTGAGCAATGCACCGGCCAGCCGGTTGACGCCCGATCGGATGTGTATTCCCTGGGTGTGCTGCTTTATGAAATGCTGGCTGGCCATGCACCTTTTGCCGGAGAAAATACTTCGGTCGTGTTGCTCAAGCACTTGCAGGAACCGCCCGCGCCGCTTCGCCGCTTTGTTTCAGGAGTTAGCCCTCAACTGGAGCAAGTGGTTTTGCGTTCACTGGCCAAACAGCCTCAGCATCGTTTTCAGTCAGCCGCGGAGTTTTCCGCAGCGTTGCTTGCTGCCGTTTCGTCTTCGGCTCCGAGCAATGCTGAATTGTCGTCACTTGTCGAACCTGAAGAAAACACGATGACCGCGCCGCGTCCGGCATCTGTCGTCGTTCGGTCCCAGCCCTTCATATTTGATGAATCGTCCACAGAAGAAACCAAGGCCCCGACTCTGTTGATCGAACGTCGTCCCAGGCGCAAAGTGCTGGCCAGCGTGATGGTCATTTTGATTGCCGCCGTCTCTTCGGTGGCGTACTTTCTGTATAACGATTGGCAGGCAAAAGCGCGCGAAACTTCTCAGATCACACCAGAAATCATTGCC
>CAZXHW010000679.1:0-4802 GCA_964639915.1 uncultured Heliomicrobium sp. | reverse complement strand
GTTTACCTTCTCTATTTCAGTGTTGACAGGCGTTTTGTGTGGTTTGTTTCCGGCTTTCACTGCAACGCGCGGCAACGTTGCCGAGGCGATCAAGGATGGCGGACGCACGGCTACAGGAACGGCTTTGCGCGGACGATTGCGCAGCACCTTGGTTGTTGGCGAAGTTGCGCTGGCGTTAACGCTACTGGTTGCAGCGGGACTGTTGCTCAACAGTTTGGTGCGGCTGAACCAGGTCAAACCGGGCTTTGAAATCAGTAACACGCTGACAATGCAACTATCGCTTGGCGGTGCGAAGTATCGCGGCGAGATGGAACGGCCAGACAAGATGAACAGTTTTCTGGCCGAACTAACCGAACGCGTCAAAGCTTTGCCGGGCGTGACCGCTGTCGCCAACGCGCAATGCGTGCCGCTGACCGGGCAGGAAAACAACACGGGCTTTCAAATTCTGGGCGATCCCAGTGCATCCGGCGAAAAGCCCGCTGCCCAATTGCGGTTCATCAGCCAGGAGTATTTCAGCACGCTTGGGATTCCCGTCACCAATGGACGGGCGTTCACCGAACGCGATAACCCGCAAACCCCGCCTGTTGTCGTGGTTAACGAAGCTTTTGTTCGTGAACATTTCAATGGCGAAAATCCGCTCGGCAAAAAGCTTCAGCTTGGCTGGGGAGGCGAATCGCCCAAAGAAATCGTTGGTGTGGTTGGCAACGTTCGTCATCGCAGTTTGAGCGACAGTACGCGCGCAGAGATGTACGTTCCGCAAACCCAATTCGCCAACGCAGGCATCACACTGATTGTGCATTCCAGCGTCAAGCCCGAAAGCTTGATCAGCGCCGTCAAGCAACAGGTTCAGTCGCTGGACCCGGAAATTCCGCTGACCGCGATCAAAACGCTGGACGCGTATCGCCAGGAAGCCTTGGCGTTGCCGCGCTTCAATACGTTTCTGATTGGCGTGTTCGCGTTTCTGGCGTTGGCGCTGACACTGGTCGGTTTGTTCGGCGTCATGAGTTACAGCGTGACGCAGCGCACGCAGGAAATCGGCATTCGCATGGCCTTGGGCGCTCAGGTGAAAGACGTGTTGCGGATGATTGTCGGGCAGGGAATGAAGCTGGTGGCAATTGGCGTTCTGATTGGCTCGGCAGGGGCCTTTGCCGTAACGCGATTGCTGCAAAGCTGGTTGTATGAAGTCAGCCCTGGCGATCCATTGACGTTTGCGGGCGTGGCTTTGTTGCTGGGAACGGTGGCCTTGTTGGCTTGCTGGATTCCGGCGCGCCGCGCGACAAAAGTTGATCCAATGATTGCGCTTCGGTGCGAATAAAGAAAATGCAAGCAGTCCAAATGCAGGTAGAAAAGATGGCAAATACGGTGGTTACCAATACGCCGACGGTATTGATTGCGGATGATTACCCGGATGTGTTGGTGGCGTTGCGGTTGTTGCTAAAAGGCGAAGGCTTTCAACTGGAAACGGTGTCTTCGCCGGAGCGATTGTTGGAGGCGTTGGGGCGGCGTTCTTTCGATCTGGTGCTGATGGATTTGAACTACACGCGCGATACCACGTCCGGCGTAGAAGGGTTGAATTTACTGGAGCAAATTCGATTGCTGGACCAGACCACACCCATTGTGGCGATGACGGCCTGGGGCAGCATCGAACTGGCAGTCGAAGCCATGCAGCGCGGCGTTTGCGATTTCATTCTGAAGCCTTGGGACAATGTCCGATTGCTGCAAACGTTGCGGACGCATCTGGAAGCGGGACGTTCGCGGCGGCGCGAGCACCAGTTGCAGGCGCAGCGTCAGGCAGAACAAGTGCGCGAACTGGCCGCCGCACTGGAAATTCAACAGAGCTTGTTGCCGCATACGATTTTGCCTTTGCGTGGCTGTGAACTGGCGACGGCCTGGCAACCTGTGCGCGCGGTCAGCGGCGATTTTTTCAATGTGCTGCATTTCAATGACACCACATCGGCTATTTGCATTGGCGACGTTTCCGGCAAAGGAATGCCGGCAGCTTTGGTAATGTCAAACACACAAGCGCTGACCAAGGCTTTCGCCGAAATTAATTGCCAACCCTATGAATTGTGCGCGCAAATCAACCGCGCATTGTGCAGCCAACTTAGCTCCGGCAGGTTCGTGACCTTCTTTTATGCCCATTTTGATTCTGATCGGCGCACGCTGTGTTACAGCAACGCTGGCCATAATCCACCTTTGGTTTTGAAAAGTGATGGCGAGTGTTTGGCGCTGACGACGGGCGGCACCGTGTTGGGGGTCTTCAAAGAGCAGGTGTTTGAACAGGCTGAAGTGTCCCTGGCTTCAGGAGACCGTGTTCTGCTGTACACCGATGGCATTACCGAGGCAATGAATGAGACAGGCGAAGAATTTGGTGAAGAGCGGTTGCTGGACTTGCTGCGTTCGCACCGCCAGCTAAGCGCCGATGCTTTGCAGCAAACCATTATGTCTGCGGTGACCGAATTTTGCGGCGGCAATTTTCACGATGACGCAACACTTTTGGTGTTGGCCGTCGGATAGCCAATTGGCCCAAAGGCTTTCCCGTGCGTAAACCAGGCCAAAGCTTCGAGCAGACGTCTGTGGCGGAAGCGTGGTGCGGAACGCTGGCAAATCACGACCGCCCGGAATTGTCGCCGGGCTGCGCATGGGTGACGGAATGTTTGATTCGCTCGGCATCCCGCCATTGATGGGCCGCACCTTTCAGCCTGATGAGTTTCAGCCGGTTATTAGATGTGATGAAAGCCTCTCCATTTCTTTTCAATCCCATTTGCACCTTGTAGTATGTCGCGACTACCTGGCAAGGCAAAGTTTTGGATTCTCGCCTACATACTCATCCTTCTGAGGCGGTTCGCGATATTCAGCGAAGCTCGATAATGCATGCCATCGTAATTTTTGACTTGATCAGATAGATCCGATTCCATTTGTCCACGATACAGCGCTACTAATCAGACGCCGGTGCCAAAAATGAGTGTGCAGAGTGCGAAGATGTGGTGTTCGACGTGAGGAGTGAGTTGATCTAAAGGGGTTACCGTGGAGTTCTTCCAATTTGTGCTTCAGCATTACATTGCGCTTGGGCTGTTGGCCTTGTCCGCTTACGTATTTGGCGCCAGGCTATTAAGAAGTTTTGCTTTCGATTCTCCGCTGGAGAAATTTTGCTTTGCCACGACGTTGGGATTAGGCGCTATTTCATTTTTGGTATTCACCCTTGGCCTGGTTCATCTGTTGTACCTAACAGTAATGCTTGCTGTGCTGTTAGTCGGCTGGCTTGGTTGCTGGTCTGTTTGGTTCAATTGGCCAGACTTGCTCGTTTCGCAAGTTCGCAAGTTTCGTCCGGAAAATCATATAGATTTACTCTTGACGATTCTTGGCTGTCTTGTCATCGCGTATTTGTTTCGGAGAATGTTACTGCTTCCTCTGTACCCTCCGACGCATTTTGATGCAACGATGTATCACCTTGCTTATGCGAAAAGCTATGTGCAAGAGCATTCGCTTGTGTACCTTCCTTATTTGCGGGTTCCCGTCTTTCCGCAAACGGTCGAAATGCTGTTTACCTTGGCGTTGCTTTTCTATGATGACTTGCTGGCTCAGATGGTGGAGTTGTTAATGTTGTTCATTGTGGTGGTGGCTATGTTGGCGTGGGCGCGACGCTGGTTTTCCTGGCGGGTGGGAGTATGGGCCGTTGTTTTTCTGCTCACAAGCCGTGTTGTTATCTGGCTGAGTGGCGGCGCTTACATTGACCTGGGAATGACAGCGTTTACGACGTTGGGATTTTATGCCTTTCAAATTTGGCGACAAACTGCCTCTCGGCCCTGGCTGATTTTGGCTGGCGTGTTTTGCGGATTCGCCGTGGGAACGAAATACTCTGCATTATTCTTTGTGCTGGCTTTATCCCTGGCCATTGTTATAACCCTTTGGCGGCGCGCCGGGCTGGTTGATGTTGCTTGGTTTGTTGGCATCGCAGGAGTGGTGGCAGCTCCTTGGTATTTGCGAAACCTTTACTATACGGGAAACCCGGTGTTTCCATTTCTGTATTCCATCTTCGGGCGCATTTTTGGTTACGGGCTGTGGAAACCTGAATACATGAGGGCGGAATACATCAAGGATATGGATAAGGCAATTCGAGGAGGAGCGCCCAATGGCTTGGGAGAATTCATTCGATTGCCTTGGAATCTTGCGTTTAATCAGTCGCTTCTGAGCGCCGGGTCGTCACCAACTGTTTCTGAGATTTATTTTCGGTTGTTTCCATTGATAACATTCGCAAGCCTAAGGCTTCGTAGAATGCGCATTCTATTAGGGGTCATAATCGGTTTTATCCTGTTTTGGTTTTTGTCTGCGCCACAATCGCGCTACTTAACGCCCATCTTACCTGTGCTTAGCCTTATGACAGCGATGAGCCTGGATATGATTTTTAAATGGCTGACTAGCCAATGGCCAGACTTTTATACGGAGTTGGTTGGTGCGGTTCTGACAATTGTTTTGTGTGGCCTATGTTTACAGACGACGCGTACTGATCTTAATGACAAAATCATTTCACAGGGAAGGCCGCCGATTACTTCAGTGGAAAGAGACGCATATTTGGAAGGTTTTCTGCCGGGCTACAGCCTGTACAAAGAGTTGAATCAGAAGCACGGTAGATTCTACAAACTTTATTCCCTGTTTCAGACAAACATGGCCTATTACTGTGATGGGGTGTTTATGGGAGATTGGTTTGGCCCGGCGGCATATGTCAACGTAGTGAAAAGCGCTCAGAAAGGCGAATCGTTATTGCGTGAACTCAATGCTTTGAACGCGGGTTATCTGTTGGT
>CAZXHW010000678.1:0-4817 GCA_964639915.1 uncultured Heliomicrobium sp. | reverse complement strand
TAAGCTTGGGCCGGATGGCGCCTTCAAGGTTCACACCTCTAACACAACCGATTTGATCATTGACATCACGGGGTATTACAGCGCAAATCCGACTGATGTTAACAGTCAGGGATATTTGTTTAATTCGCTGTCATCACCTTTGCGGTTACTGGAAACGCGCACCGGTACGTTGCCAGGGTGTTACCGAACCTATGCGCCGATCACAGGGACCACGACTCTTACACAAGAAGGTTGGGAAACATGTACAAGTGCGATTCCCAATACAGCCCGCTCTTTGGTTGGTAATGTGGCAGTCGTTTCTCCGGCATCACCGGGAGGGTATCTGACCTTTTTCCCGGCGAACCTGACAACGCCTCCGACGGTCGCCACCATAAATTATCCGTATCCCCTTTCCGCGTATGGGCACAACCGGCATTATTATGTTGGGCTTTATTCAGCGGATGGGAAGTTCAAGATATACGCTTCAGCAACGACAGATGTAATTGTTGATGTGTCTGGCTATTTCGCCCGATAGATCAAACCAAAAAGCTCAGCGCCGAGGCTATGAAAATCTCGGCGCTGTGATTATTTTGAGACAGTTGGTTATCGGCGGCTGCAACACATAAGCGCCTTGTAGCTGCCAGGTTCAGCGAATATGTCTCACGCACAATCCATACAAAAACAAAAACGGCAGCTATATAGCTGCCGTTTTTGTTGATTTTATGATGGCGGCACGTGGACTCGAACCACGGACCTAGGGGTTATGAATCCCTCGCTCTAACCAGCTGAGCTATGCCGCCTAAATTGTTGGCTGACCGCTTCCTTGACCTGTCCTCAAGAAGGGCGAGAATTTAGCACACGAAGGGGGATTGGGCTAGAGGGTACGCAGATTTTTTGGTTTGCGCTTGCTCCAGGTGGCTATCTGCTTTGGGTCAAAGGGTTTTCGGGCCATTGATGGCGTGGGTAGCGGCGGCTAAGTTCCCGGCGGACTTGCGGATATGTTCGCTGCCAGAACCCTGCCAGATCGGTTGTGACTTGGACTGGGCGCTGGTTGGGAGCCAGCAGGTGAAGAACCAAATTAACTCGGCCCGAAGCAATTTTGGGACTGTCGGTCATTCCAAAAAAATCCTGCAAGCGCGACGCAATCCACGGTGCTTTGTCGGGTTCGTAGTTGATGCGAACATTGCGCCGACCGGCGATGTTGACCGTTTCAGGAGCCATTTGATTCAGCAGCCGCGATTGTTCTCCGGTCAGTTTGGACTTCAGCAAATGAATCAATCCGCCTTTGCCGGCAGCCTGCCCCAATTCGGCAAAGCTTCTGAGGTCCGTGCAAGCTTCGGTCAGCGCCGCACGAACATCGCTTTCATCGAACGCAGGCATTTCAGATTCAGGGAAGTGCTGGGCGATAAATTGAATACGCGCCAGAAGCTTCATCACGTCTTCTTCGTCGGCGAATTTCTGCCAACCGGCTGAAATTGCCGCTTCAGCCAGCGCCTTCGATACTTCTTTGCCGCGCACCGTGTGACTGCGGCGTTCGTCAATCACCAACTGGTCGTAAAGCATTCTCTCTGCGACTTCGACTCGTTCAAGTTGCGCATTCCATTTGGCTTCGACGGCTTCACGCAGGTTGTCGGCAAACAAATCAATTAACCATTCCGGCTGAATTGCGCTGGCCATACGAACGATGCGAATGGTGTTGGCTGCGGCATCGCGGCGCTCCTCGGCGTCCACGGCGACCAGAAACTCCGAACTGCGAACGCTACTGGCTGGAGAAAGCGGAACGGCTCCACCGCCGGAAAGCAGCAACTCGGCCTTTTCGTCCTTGACGTTGCGGCGCCGGGCGACGCGGTCTGGATACCCCGCAAGGATGGAAATCAGTAGAGCATCGTCTTGCTGGGACTGGAGGACAGAGGGAGGGGGCGACTGGGGGACGGGGCGACGTTGTAGCTGGCGGCGCACGCGGTCAACGGCTTGAGTCGAGCCAGGATCGAGATTCAGTTCGCGCAGGATCGAAGCAGAAAAGTTGGCGCGTTCGGCTTCGGCAAACAAATCCAGCCGGTCGAGCAAATCGGACGGGCTGTGATGTTTGGCGTGAACGTTAGTTCGGCGGCCATTGAACATTTCGCTGGCCATGATGTCGCGTTCGCCGATCAAAGCTGCTATGACGCAGGCTTCGTCAAACACGCCGCGTGATTGCGCTTCGATCAGCATTCGCGATTGGCGCGGATGCAGTGGGAAGCGGAGCATCTGCTCACCGGTTTTGGTGACGCGACCTTCGGCGTCAATTGCTCCGAGCTTTTTCAGCAAGCTGTCAGCGGCTTCGATGGCCGACAGCGGTGGGGCTTCAAACCAGCCAAAGGCATTTAACTCCACTACGCCCGCCGAATGAAGTTCCAGCGCCGGTTCAGCCAAATCCAGGCGATGGACTTCCGCCGTTTCGTGATCGGCGCGCGCGTTGAAATTCTGCGCGGTGTACAGACGCAAACACCTTCCGGGACGAGTTCTTCCGGCGCGACCTGCCCGTTGAATCGCAGACGCTTTGCTGACGCGCTGAACGTTCAGTGTCGCCAAACCCGACCACGCCGAATGACTAGCGACGCGGGCCAAGCCGGAATCAATCACGGCTACGACGCCATCAATCGTCACGGAACTTTCGGCGACATTGGTGGAAAGAATGATTTTGCGCCGGTCAGCGGGTTGGACCGCACGGTCTTGTTCAGTGGGAGAAAGATCGCCGTGAAGCGGCAATACAAGCAAATCATGTTTGCTCGCTAAAGTTGAGCACGCCGCTTGTGCTCGGCGAATTTCCGCCGCGCCGGGCAGGAATACCAACACGTCTCCGTCCAGTTTTTCAGCCAGCAACTTTCCAACTGCCGAAGCAACCTGATCTGCTAGCGGGCGATTGTCTTCATGTGGTTGATGTTCAATCGCAACTTCAAAACGTTTTCCTTCGGAGGAAAGCTTCGGCGCATTGTTTAGATAGGTGGCAATCGGCCCGGCGTCGAGCGTCGCAGACATCACGACCAGTTTCAGGTCAGGCCGTGTGGTTTGCTGAAGCCTTTTGAGCAACGCCAGCGCCAAATCGGCTTGCAGGTGGCGTTCATGAAATTCATCCAGCACGACAACGCTGACGTTTTTCAGCTTTGGGTCAGACAGCAATCGCCGTGTCAGCACGCCTTCGGTCAGAAAGCGCAATCGAGTTTGTCGGCTGGCCACTTCTTCAAAGCGGACTTGATAACCGACGGTTTCGCCGAGCTTTTCCCCTCGCTCTTCGGCAACGCGACGCGCAGCCATTCGCGCAGCCAATCGCCTGGGTTCCAAAACCCAAACTTCACCGTCAGCAACCCCAGCATCAAGCAATGCCGATGGCACGCGCGTGGTTTTGCCCGCGCCGGGAGCGGCCTCAATAATCAGGTTTGGGGATTGCCGCAGCTCGGCGACAATTTCAGGCAAGAGCAAATCTATCGGAAGAGGCTGCATAGCGTCGCCATTATTTCGAAGTCGGAGCAAACTTCTCCCAGACTGCTTTTTTGAACCAGGCAGGCAAAAGACCAGTTTTTAATTCCAGCATCTTTCCATCTGTTATTTCCGCAAGCCAGATGTGTTGATGTTGTGAATTGTCGAAAATGTAGGCGCGATTGGTATGGCGAATAGCATCAATGAGTAAATTCAGCGAACGTTCATAGCGGCTAGCAATCTTATCTTCCGGCACAGGATGGCCGCCCAACTTTACGCGATGTCTGACGCGCGAGATATTGATGATTGGATCATCGGTGGCCACGTAATAAAGGTAAGTTCGATAGCCTGCCCGTTGTGCCTTTTGCAGGAAATCAACCTTATCCGCTGATGACATGACGGTTTCGAAAGTGAATGATTGGCTTGTTTCGAGCAACTTTTGGCGCAGAAAATCTGCCGCGACCGACGCAAAGTACGAATTCACTTCAACAGCATGAAAATCCAGTTTGTTGTCACTGAACATCAACTGATCAGCTTCGTCCAGAAGGTCGGCTTTTTCCAACAAGGCGGAAGTTTCAAAGTAAGGCAGGATTTCTTCGGCTGTTGTTTGAACTCCAAAGGCTGACAGGTCCAACAAATCGAACTGTTTGATCTTCTGCTCGATCTCATCAGGATTGATATAAATTCCGAGCAATTGCGCGCCAATCACTGATTTGATGGTGCTTTTACCTGAACCGTTTGGCCCGGCAAACATTCGCAAACGCGGAATGGCTTTCATTGCAACACTCGTTTCTCACCAATTGAAACCGGGGTTGGCGGTTCAATCGTTTTCACAAGAGTGCGTGTGTTGTCAGGAAAGACTTCATAAATTGCTCCGTTGTCGCTTTCCAGCACACTGCTGCCAGCCGCCAAAGCTTGCCAGTAAGCTTGCGTCACAGCCGATTCAGCCAATTCCGGGATGTGTGCTTCAAGGTATTGAATTGCTTCTTCTTGAATGGACATGTCTTTCTCCTCTGGTTCTTTGCGGGCGGGCAAAGAATACAGTGAAGGCATGATGCGGGCAACTTATGGTTTTGGGTTACCGAATCGCAATCGGTCTGAGGGTAAAGCCAGCCGCCGTGCCTTTGATCTTGTTTGTCATGGCTACGTAACAAAATTCGTATACGCGGTCGCGCGCCAGGTCTTCCAGGAAATGGAATTCGCCGATATGAATGCCTTGCTCAACCAGCAGGTAATGATGCACGGGGTTGAAGGATTGGTATTTGTCGCGATATGACTTCGCGTCTTTGTCGGCGGGGCCATATTCCAGACCGCTGGTATCGCTGCCCAGCATCACCGCGCCATTTTGTTCGACCAACCATTGGGCCGTTTCCAGGCTGATT
>CAZXHW010000677.1:0-4839 GCA_964639915.1 uncultured Heliomicrobium sp. | reverse complement strand
AGCCCTTCTCCACCCAGCATCACGCCTGCATTTACCAACTCTTCGTTGAATTTGCCCATTTCGGTCAACAACTGCTCGCTCGGCATCACGCCCGCTTCGGTGTCTTTATTCGCTCTGATCATAACAATGACTCTCATTTTAGTATCTCCTTCTGATTTATATGTTTATGAGCCAGTGCCGCCGGGCGAAATTGCCCTGCAATTCCCTCGCTCTCACCAGTAGGTCGAATGAGCGTTCGGCAATTCGACAACGCAAACATTTTTTTCGGGATTTTTCTGGCGAGGTTTGCCAGAAATTTGGCCGAAGAGCAGTTTAGGTTCGCCAGCCCCAAACCTGGAAAATCCTCGGCAAACTCATCACATATTCTGAATCTGCCGCTGCGTCATTCAAGCCAGCGATGATTTGCTCGACTTCGGTTTCCGAGGCAAGGCCTTCCGCAATGACCGAATCCGCGACTCTGGCCATCGTGATCGAAGCCATCAACTTTCCGTCGCCTTCAATGTGCGTTGGCTGCACCACATTGACTTGAATTTCTTTCACTCCTGCTTTGCGCAGCATCCCTGGCAGTTTGGGTCCGATATTCGGGTCGCCGCTCCGGCGAAGGACTACTTGCTGGTACAAGTCCGTAAATCTTTGGTAAGCCGCACAATGCGGGTAGCAAAAGCTTCCAGCAAATTCTATATCTTCAACCACAATCAATCCGTTCGGCTTGCAAGCCTTCACCATCGCATCAAGGCATTTCTCCGGCTCGCTCATATGCGTGAGCAGAAAACGGGCATACACCAAATCATGAGCGTCCTCTTCCTGACAGATTGAAGCATCCGCGTGACGAAACTCGACGTTGGCCAAACCTTCAGCCTCGGCGTCTTCCCTAGCCAGCGCCAGAATCGCAGCATCCGCATCGATTCCGATGGCCCTACCTTCCGAGCCAACCAAACTAGCCATCAAGCAAGTGACAAAGCCACCCCCACAACCCAAATCCAGACACGTCATCCCTTTGCGAATGCCCGCCGTTTTCAGCAATTGAGAAGTCGTCGGCTGCAACACCTGCGACAAGAGCTTCAGACGCTCTTTGCCTTCTTTCCCCCCACTAATGACATAAGGGCTCATAACAAAGGCTTTTCCTTTGCTTTTCTCAGGATCATTTTTATGAAATCGACACTACCCATACACTATGCCGATTCTTCAAAAAAGATACTTTTTGTCGGAAAAGGTTTCTAAAGTAACCCAGTCGTAGATGGCCTTCGAGTAAATGGTAAGGGTAACCATACCGTTCCTGATATGGGCTAACTATGCTCTGTCCATTATCAAGAATAATTATCGGTACTGGCCACGTTCCTTCTCTCGTAAAATATTTCTGAAGCCAGCTAGCTCTATTTTCGCTCGTATTAACGATTTTGCTGCCTAAGCTATCGATCATGGCGATTTTGTGAGAGCTAATCTGTTGGTAAAGTTTCTCGTTCGGCCATTGGGACAACTGAAAGCTAAATTTGTCAAAACCAAGCCATCCATATGTGCTGATAGCATCTGAATAATGCCTATATAACCACTGTTCTATAGGGCAATCTGGCCAACTTGGCAGAAGATCTTTTATGCGTTCTTGATAAGAATCGAATGGCTCGACGTTATATGTTCCCCAATCGGTCGGGCGCAACCGTTTTAGAAACTTGCCGGAATCCATATTTTCCTCATCAAAATTACTTTCTGCGCTGCGATCGAATGTTAGGGTTCAAAGAGTTAACCAAGTAAACGCCTGTCTATAGTCGTAGATGGGCTATTAGAAACCAACCCGTGTGGGATCGCTTGCAGGCGGCAATCTCTTCCGGCGTACCCGCCACCACGATTTCACCGTCGGCGTACCCTAATTTAAAAGTACTCTGGATTTCCGGCTCATCAACCATGTCTTGCCATTTCTTTTATGCGGGAAGCGCCAGTCTCTTGAGTCGTGTAATCAGATCGCCAAGGTAGTGTTGCAACTCTGTGAGGGAAATGCCGCCAGGAGGGATGAGTTCGTCACCGAATTCAACATCGCTGAGCACCCAGGCCAGTTGGGCAGCAGTCAAGCCTCGATCTTTTTGGGCGGCAAAAGGCAACGCATCTTCGATTTTGTAACCAGCTAATTCCAATGCGCGCACATCCACTAGGTCGCGGATTTCGGAGCGCGCCAACAAAGCACAAAGTTTGTTCGCAAGAATTTCTTCGGGTGGATCAACGCGGATGCCATTGACCAAGGGTTTTTCCGGCACTCGCTGGGCGACGTATTCGCGCACCAAATCAATGACTACGGCTTCGGCCCCACGACGTAAAAGCAAACGACGAAAATCCGGCGCAGTCTGAATCGCTTCGACTGAGGCTCCCAGTTGCCGTGCCACTTCATTGGCGGTCTTTACGCCGTCGCCGATTACGTCGTCCGGCGTGAACAAATCCAGGTCATGCGTTTCACGATGGCCCAAATAAAAACCCACAAGTGCCGCGCCGCCGGTCAGGTAAAATCGCCCTTCGCGTTGAAAAAACGCTGCCAGGAAATCTCGTTGCAGATCGTCCAGTTTGTTATTCGCCGATGAGTCCATCGTTGTGCCAGCTTCCCAAAAGAAATTCCCAAAACGCCCGCCTCCGTCCCACATGGCGCGCGACCAGCGGCCATTTACGCCAAACTTCAGTAGGTGAAATGAACTGCCAGACATCTGTGTCACGGGCTTCGCGTAACAATTTGCCAAGCAAGCGATGCTGTTCCGGCAGCGAAGCCGTGGCCAGCCGCTGACGAAACTCCGCCACGGTCATCGGTTCATCCCACAGAAAATAAGGGATCGCGGCCGGGTCATCCAGTTTGGTCGAAAGTGAAACGCTCAAGCTCAAGCTCCTTTGTCTTGATTATAGGCGGTGGCCACACGTTGAGCTACGCCTGCAGGTGAGCCTTGAGAAACCGTCCCGTATGTGACCTCTTGCATGCCGCGATCTCTTCCGGTGTGCCGGTTACCACAACTTCGCCGCCTGCGTGGCCGCCTTCGGGGCCGAGGTCAATGACGTGGTCGGCGGTTTTGATCACATCCAGGTGATGCTCGATCAGCAGCACCGAGTGCCCAGCGTCCACCAGCCGGTTCAAGGATTCCAGCAGCTTTTCAATGTCCGCCAAATGCAGCCCCGTCGTTGGTTCGTCCAGGATGTAGACCGTGTGCTTCGCCCGTTGCAGCTTGCTCAGTTCCGTAGCGATCTTGATGCGTTGGGCTTCGCCGCCGGAAAGGGTTGTTGCCGATTGGCCGAGCGTCAGGTAGCCGAGGCCGAGGTCATTGAGCACTTCGATCTTCTTGCCGACGACCGGTTCACTGGCAAAGAATGTCACGCCTTCTTCGACAGACATATTCAGAATGTCGTCAATGGTTTTGCCGCGCAGCGTGACTTCCAGCGTTTCGGCGTTGAAGCGCGCGCCTTTGCACGCGCCGCAGGTCACCTCCACGTCCGGCATAAAGTAAAGCTGCGTGGTGATGGAGCCTTCGCCCTGGCACTCTTCGCAGCGGCCACCTTTGACGTTGAAACTAAACCGGCCCGGTTTGTATTCGCGCTCGACTGAAAGCGGCGCGCGAGTAAACAAGTCGCGGATGGTGTCGTAAAAACCAATGTATGTCGCGGGATTCGACCGGCTGTTGCGGCCAATCGGCGACTGGTCAATGTTGACGACTTTGTGAACGTGTTCCAAGCCGTCTACGCCATCGTGCGCGCCCGGCAGCGTGCGCGTGTCTTCCAGTTTTTTCCAAAGCGCTTTGTACAGGATTTCGTTGATCAGTGTGCTTTTACCGGATCCGGAAGCGCCAGTGATGGCGACCATCTGACCAAGCGGGATCGTCACGTTGACGGATTTCAGGTTGTTTTCGCGCGCGCCACGAATCACTAGCGATTTGCCAGAACCTTTGCGCCGCTGTTTTGGCATGGCGATCGAACGTTTGCCAGAAAGGAATTGCCCTGTTGGAGAGGCTTTACAGGCGAGCACATCTTTGAGCGTGCCTTGCGCGACGACTTCGCCGCCGTGAATGCCTGCGCCAATGCCCATTTCAATGACGTGGTCGGCGGAGCGGATCGTGTCTTCGTCGTGTTCGACGACGATGACCGTGTTGCCGATGTCGCGCAGCCGTTCCAGCGTGGCGATCATCTTCACGTTGTCTTTTGGGTGCAGACCGATGCTGGGTTCATCCAGAACGTACAGCATTCCCATCAAGCCCGAACCAATTTGCGTGGACAGGCGAATACGCTGCGATTCCCCGCCTGACAAGGTGCCCGAACGCCGATTGAAGTTCAGGTAATCCAGGCCAATGCCGAGCAGCAATTCCAACCGTCCACGAATTTCCCCTAGCACTTGTCTCCCTGCATCCGCACCTCTTCCCGTCGGCTTGATCGTTCCCAGAAACGCGTGCAGCTCATCGAAGTTCATCTGGCCGAAGTCGTGAACGGTTTTGCCGGAAATCGTGAACAACATCCGCGTAGCGCGAATGCGCGCGCCGTTACAGTCCGGGCAGGTGTGTTCGACCATCACCTTGTCCAGCCAGGCTTCCATGCCGGAATTGGCTTCGCCGCGTTGCCTGTAACGGCGGTAATGCCGTTCGATGCGGCGCGCGATTCCGCCAAAGCCGATTTCCTGGCCTACGTGCTTTTCCAACTCTTCGCGGCTCACCTTCGTATCCGGCGGGATGGAAACTTTGATCTTCTGCTCGATGCCGTAAAGGATCGCGTTGCGCGCTTTCTCAGCCAGCTTTTCCCAAGGCGTATCCAGCGAAAATCCCAGGTTCTGGGACAGGCTGTACATCATTCGTCCGTCCCAGTTGTCCGGTTTGTAGTTAAAGGCCTCTT
>CAZXHW010000676.1:0-4841 GCA_964639915.1 uncultured Heliomicrobium sp. | reverse complement strand
CGATGCCAGTGTCACGAACGCCAAAATCAATGACGTTGCTGGCAGTAAGATCACCGGTTCGATCACCACTGCAACGATTCCCGGCGCAAACGTCAGCGGCGCGGTGGCCAATGCAACGAACGCCGTCAATGCAACCAGCGCGACAAATGCCACGAACGCAACAACGGCCGTCAATTTCAGCGGCGCGCTTGGCGGTGACGTAACGGGCACTCAATCAAATACTACAGTTGAAAAGCTGCGCAATCTGCCTTTGCCCACGCCAGTCCTGGCAGACAACGGAAAAGTGCTGCGGTACAAAAATGATGGCGTCAATCCGGCTAGTTTTGAGTTGGCCACTGACGCAAATTCCGGCGGAACAATTACTGGCGTGACGGCGGGAACGGGGCTGACCGGCGGCGGCACGAGCGGCAATGTCAATATGAGCATCGCGGCAGGCGGAATCGGCCCTACTGAATTGGCAGTTAACGCCGTAACTACCGCAAAGATTGCCGATAGCAATGTCACCTCTGCCAAGTTGGCTGACAGCAATGTGACGACCGCAAAGATTGCAGACGGCAACGTCACCACGGCTAAACTGGCTGATGGCAGCGTGTCAACCCTCAAGCTCATTGACGGGAATGTGACAACAGCAAAGTTGGCTGACAACAGTATCACCACCGCCAAGATCGTGGACGCCAACATCATTACTGCCAAGCTGGCCGACAGCAGCGTGACCAATGCCAAGATCAGCGATGTGGCAGGCAGCAAAATCACTGGCTTGATTACGACAGCCACAATTCCAGGTGCAAATGTCACAGGCGCAGTCGCCAATGCGACGAACGCCGTTAATGCAACCAACGCGACAAATGCCACGAACGCAGTTAATGCCACGAACGCGACGACTGCCATAGATTTCACAGGCACGCTTGGCGGCGATGTCACAGGCACTCAATCAAACACCCTGGTCGAAAAATTGCGCAACGTCAATTTGCCTGCTCCTGTCGTTGCCGACAACGGCAAGGCTCTGAAATACAAAAACAATGGCGTTGATCCCATCACCCTGGAATGGGCTGCGGATAACAATTCGGGCGGGACAATCACCGGAGTAACCGCAGGCACAGGACTGAACGGCGGCGGCACCAACGGTAGCGTGACCGTCAATCTTGCAGCAGGCGGTGTTGGAACAACTGAACTGGCCAACAACGCAGTTACAGCAGCGAAGATCGCTTCCGGCAACGTGGTCAAAACGTTGAACGGGTTGACCGACGGCGTGACGCTGGCCGCCGGAACCAACATCACCATCACGCCATCTGGCAGCACCTTGACCCTCTCCGCGCCAAACGCGCTGACGGCGGTTTCCACCAACACAACACTGGCTGGAAACGGCACCAGCGGTTCGCCGCTCGGCATTGCCAATGCCAGCGTCGGAACGAATCAGTTGGCGGACGGCGCAGTGACTGGCGCCAAGCTGGTCGTGCCCCTCTCCCTGAGCAGCTCCCTGGCAGGCAGCGGCATCCTGACGGCAACAAATAGCAACCTCACAGGCAGAGGCCTATCCGGCTTTGCCACGGCGACATCGGGCACCCCCGCGGGTGTGTATGGCGAAACTGCGAGTGCGAACGGTTATGGAGTCTATGGGAAAAACACGGGAGGCGGACTGGGCGGATATTTCGAGGGAGGGGTTTATATCACTGGCATCACCCGCATCAATTCATCGAGTTGCTGCAGCTATCAATTCGATGTCATCGCCGGCGCTGGCGGAAATGCGGCAATTCGAGGATCCAACTCGACCGGAACAGCCCAAGGACTATTGGGAAGCGGCGACGCGGTGTTGGGCAATTACACCGATTCATCCTTCCAGGGCACTGCAATTCGTGGACTTACATCTTCGTCGGGAGCAGGGGGCGGGATTGAAGGCACGGCGGCTGTTCGCGGCATCGCTCAGTCCACTTCGAGCAGCGGCGTCCGCTACGGAATCTACGGCGAAGCCAGCACCGCCTCGGTCAACTCGTTCGCCGGTTACTTCAATGGCCGCGTCAGGATCGCCGGTACAGGCAATGGCCTGACTTTTCCAGACGGCACGACGCAAACAACCGCAGCGACCGGCACGGTAACAGGAGTAACGGCCAGCGGCCCACTCGCCAGCAGCGGTGGCACAGCTCCCATCATTTCGCTGACCGGCACAGTTGCGATTGCTAATGGCGGAACCGGCATTACCGCCGCCCCAAGCACCAGCGGCCAGTTTTTGCGCAGCACTGGAGCCAATACCTGGGCGGTTGGCACGATAGCGGCAAGTGACCTGCCCAACCTGGCTGGCGATGTCACCGGAACGCAAACAGCCACCATTGTCGGCAAATTGCGCGGGACGACAGTTTCCGCCACCGCCCCGATCAACGGGCAAGTGCTCAAATACAACAGCGCCACGACGCAATGGGAACCGGGCACTGACGCCACGGGCAGCGTAACCGCGCCGCTCACCTTGAGCGCCAGCACCGGAGGCTCCGTCATCTCCGGCAGCAATACCGGAGCAGGCACGGGAGTTTACGGCGGCAGCGGCAGTTCTTACGGCGTGCAAGGCGATAGCGCCTCCGGGATCGGAGTCTTCGGCACCAGCACATCGGGAATGGGACTTTCGGGTTCGGGCGTCACGGGAGTTTACGGCCTGGGCGGCGTCAAGGGCGTCGAGGGCTTCAGCTCCACCGGCATCGGCGTCAGCGGCACTTCCAACGGCGCCAGCAAAGGCGGAGTTTACGGCGAAAGCAATCAGGCGACCGGTTACGGCGTGCATGGCAAAAACACTGGTGGCGGAAAAGCCGGTTACTTCGAAGGCGATTTGCAAACGACCGGCATGCTCATCAAAGGCGGTGGCACGTTCAAAATTGATCACCCGCTGGACCCAACGAACAAATACCTCTCACATTCCTTCGTCGAATCGCCCGACATGAAAAACGTTTACGACGGCGTTGCTGTGCTAGACACCCAGGGCGAAGCCTTTGTTTCCCTGCCCGACTGGTTTGAAGCATTGAACCGTGACTTCCGTTATCAGCTCACCTGCATTGGCGGTTTCGCGCCTGTTTACGTCGCGGAAGAGATGAAAGAGAACCGCTTCAAGATCGCGGGCGGTAAAGCGGGGATGAAAATCTCGTGGCAATTGACGGGCATCCGCAAAGACCCGTTTGCGGATGCCAACCGTGCTCCGGTGGAAGAGATGAAACCGGCAGGCGAGCGCGGGACTTATCTGCATCCGCAGGCTTATGGCAAGACAGGCGGCAAAGCAGATGCCAAGCCTCAATCAATCGCACCGCAACAGTAATTGCCAGCAGATCGCCCCAACGCCTGCGACGGAGATGAGATATGCGTAAAGAGCAAACTCCATTCGGTCTTTATTTTCGGATCAGCAAATCAGGTAACCAACCATTACGCCGCGTCTTCTTGATTGCACTTGCGCCTTGTTTGATTGTTGTGTTGGCGGCGCTGACAGGCTGGTTCCGCCTTCCTTCCTTCGCCGGTAGCTCGCTCAAGCCTGCGACACCAGTTCAGGCCGCAGAGGTTTTGCGACCACTGCAAACAGCTTCTGACACAAGTTTGGCGTCGTACGGCACTCCCAAAGGGCTGACGAATGGGGACTGGAACGGCATCCGTCAGGCTTATGAACAACAGCGCGGCGCAGTGTTTTCCGCCAATGGCGAACAGCACGCGCGCAACCGGGCGCAGCAATGGTTGAGCCGCTTCGATGGGCGCGGTTTTTCGGTTGAGCCGGACGGCGCGGAATGGCGTTGGGGACTGGAATTGCGCAGCTACGGGTTTCCCAGCCAGCCGCAAACCATCGCTGGCAGCGCAGAGGTCAGCGCCGAGCGCGAGCGCGTGACGTACAACTGGAATCAGACCTTGCAGGAATGGTTTGTCAACCAACCTAACGGGTTGGAACACGGCTTCACCTTGCGGGAGCGGCCTGTGGGCGAGATGAACGAACGGTTGGAACTGCGGCTGGCCGTACGTGGCGGTTTGCATCCGCAGACGCAAACAGGCGGACGAGGGATCAGCTTCGTGAATGAACAAGGTTGCACGGTGGTGAATTACGCGGGGTTGAAGGTCTGGGACGCGAACGGACGTGAATTGGCCGCGCGTGTAGAACCAGAGAAGGACGGAGTGTTGCTAACGCTGGAAGAGCGCGATGCGCAGTATCCGCTGATGATTGACCCGATTGCGCAGCAGGCCTATCTGAAAGCCTCCAACACCGGAGCCAATGATTCGTTTGGCAGGGCGGTGGCAATGTCTGGCGACACAGCCGTGGTGGGAGCATCGGCAGAAGACAGCTCCGCTACAGGAGTAAATGGCGACCAAACCAGCAATGGCGCCAGCGATGCAGGCGCAGTCTATGTCTTTGTGCGGAACGGCGGCGTATGGAGCCAGCAGGCTTTTCTGAAAGCCTCCAACACGCAGGCGTTTGATAACTTTGGCGGCGCAGTGTCAGTGGCGGGCGACACCATCGTGGTTGCGGCACAGGGAGAAGACAGCGCCGCCACTGGGGTGAATGGCAATCAAGCTGATAACAGCGCCAACTTTGCGGGCGCGGCCTACGTGTTCACGCGCAGCGGCACGCCTTGGAGGCAGCAGGCCTACCTGAAAGCTTCCTACACCGGAGCGTATTACCGCGTTGGTTATTCCGTCTCCCTCCCCGTCGACACGGTGTTGGTTGGGGCTAATGCCGATGCCAGTGCCGCCACCGGGGTGAACGGTAATCAGAGCAATAACAACGCATCGAGAGCAGGCGCGGCCTAAGTGTTTATGCGCAGAGGCACGACATGGACTCAGCAGGCGTAATTGAAAGCTTCCAATACAGGGGAAACAGACACGTTTGG